>NZ_JBDJPF010000181.1:0-546 GCF_054957865.1 Streptomyces xingningensis | reverse complement strand
GCAATGACATACAGAGCAGGCACCTACGTAGTCGATGTGCGCGAGCACCGCCTCGTACAAGTAGTCGGCCAAGTCGGCGACCGCGTCCAAGTGCGCAGGCCGGGCGGCGGCCTGGAGTGGGAAGTGCCGTGCTCCGTCCTGCGGTTGGCGTCCCGGGAAGAGCGCGAGGCGGCCGGGCTGCGCCCGTACCAGACCGGCTGCACCCAGTGCGCCGAGCTGGACGCCGTGCGACGCGCGGCTGCCGCGGGCGGCGACCGGGCGAGGTCTGGCGACGCCACCGCCGCGGCGCATACGCACTGGATCGTGGCGCACTCGATGCCGGGGGAGAAGTGATGCATGCCGTGGGCCGTCTCGTGGGCAACTGCCGGCACAGCGCGGGCTGGAAGGCCGCCGATGGCGAGGAGCGTTGCGAGGCGTGCGGAACGTGGCGGTTCACGGACTACGGCGCACTCCGGCCGCCAGGGTTGCCGGCCGCCGTGACGCCGTCCGGCGAAGCGCGTGTCCGTGCCGACCGGATGGCGGCGGCGGTGATCTCGCGGACAGTGC
>NZ_JBDJPF010000180.1:0-584 GCF_054957865.1 Streptomyces xingningensis | reverse complement strand
ACCGACCCCACCCCCCGCACCATCGACCTCCCCACCTACCCCTTCCAACACCAGCACTACTGGGTGGAGCCGCCCGCCGTCAGCCTGTCCGCCGCCGGGGGCGGGCAGGACCCTGCCGAGGCGCAGCTGTGGCGAGCCGTCGAGGAGATGGATCTCGACTCGCTGGTCGGCAGTCTGCGGCTGGACGGGGACGAGGAGACGATGGGTGCGCTGCGGCCCGCCCTGCCGATCCTTTCGGCGTGGCGGCGCAAGCACCGCGACGAGAACACGATCAACTCCTGGCGCTATCAGGAGACTTGGAAGCGCATCCCGGACCAGGCCCGGCCGGAGCTCGGCGGCACCTGGCTGGTGCTCGCGCCATTGGCGCATGCGGACCATCCGGCCGTGCTCACCGTCATCCAGGCGTTGGGCGGCCATGGCGCGGACGCGCAGCGACATCTCGTGGACACCCGTGAGGTGCGGCGTGAGGAGTTCGCCCGTGAGCTGACCTCGGTCATGGGGACGACGGAGTGGTCCGGAGTTGTAAATCTGCTGGCGTTGGATGAGGAGCCGCTCGCCGACCACCCCGCCGTACCCGCCGGACT
>NZ_JBDJPF010000179.1:0-638 GCF_054957865.1 Streptomyces xingningensis | reverse complement strand
CTGTGGGTGAAGTAGCTGTGGCGGACCCGGCGGCGCTCGTCGGGGTGATCAGCGACCAGAGGACCGGGCACGGCATCCCGCACACCCTCGCTTGCCGCGCGCTCGGCGTGTCCGAAGCGTGGTTCTACAAGTGGAGACGCCGCCCGGCCGAGCCGACAGGCCGTGAAGTGCGGCGCGGGCGGCTGGAGAAGAGGATCACGCACTTCTTCGACCGCTCGGGCGGGACGTACGGCTCCCCGAGGATCACGCTCGACCTGTGGGCCGAGGGCTGGAAAGTCTCGGTGAACACCGTCGCGGACATCATGGCCGGCCTCGGGCTCCAGGGCCGCAAGCCCCCGCGCGGGCACCGCTCGCTCACCCGGCAGGGCAAGCGGAAAGCCGCCCCCGACCTGGTGCACCGCCGCTTCGACGCGATCGCGCCCAACGTGCTGTGGGCAGGCGACATGACCGAGATCGACACCGGGGAGGGCAAGCTGTACCTGGCCACGGTCATCGACCTGTTCTCCCGCCGGCTGCTGGGCTACGCGATAGGAGCCCGCCACGACGCTGCCCTGGTCGCCGCGTCACTGAAAATGGCGGTCGCCACACGCGGCGGTTCGGTGGACGGCGTGATCTACCATTCCGACCGCGGCAGCGAG
>NZ_JBDJPF010000178.1:0-679 GCF_054957865.1 Streptomyces xingningensis | reverse complement strand
CCGCCACCGTCGTCCCCACCCTCCGCCGCGACCAGGACGACCGCACCCAACTCGCACTCTCCCTCGGGCAGGCGTTCGCGACCGGGGTTGAGGTGGACTGGACCCGATGGTTCCCATCCGACCCCACCCCCCGCACCATCGACCTCCCCACCTATGCCTTCCAGCGCAAGCACTACTGGCTTGAGCCCGCTGCCACCGTCTCCGCAGGCGATAACGGTCAGCACCCAGCCGAGGCCGAACTGTGGCAGGCCATCGAGAACCTGAACGTGCCCGCTCTGGCCAC
This sequence comes from Streptomyces xingningensis, assembly GCF_054957865.1. NCBI lineage: Bacteria > Bacillati > Actinomycetota > Actinomycetes > Kitasatosporales > Streptomycetaceae > Streptomyces > Streptomyces xingningensis. The sequence continues at coordinate 396 of NZ_JBDJPF010000178.1, read as the reverse complement.
GACCCTGCGGCTGGACGAAAGCGACGAGGCCGTGGACGTGTTACGGCCGGCGTTGCCCGTTCTGGCGGCGTGGCGGCGGCAGCACCGGGAGCGCGTCACCATGGACTCCTGGCGCTACCGCGTCACCTGGAAGCGCATCCCCGACCGGGAGCCGTCGGAGCTCGGCGGCACATGGCATGTGCTCGTCCCGGCCGGGCAGGAGAGGCACCCGGCCGTCGCCGCCAGCATTCAGGCGTTGGAGACCCACGGGGGCACGCCTGTGCTGCGGTCCGTGGACACCCATCGGGTGCGGCGGGACAACTTCCCGGTGCCAGAGGCCGGTTCCGCCGGGATTGTGAATTTGCTGGCGTTGGATGAGGAGCCGCTCGCCGACCACCCCGCCGTACCCGCCGGACT
>NZ_JBDJPF010000177.1:0-699 GCF_054957865.1 Streptomyces xingningensis | reverse complement strand
GCGGTTGGGGTGGCGGTGGCGCGGGCGAGGAGGACGGCGGTCACGGCGGCGAGTTCCTCGGCACCCGCGCTGCCCTTCTCCACCCGGACAAGGGTATCGGTCATCACTGAACAGACTTTCTACTGAGGCGGATTGCCATGCTTGCGCGACGGCAGATCCGCATGCTTGGTCGCCAGCATCGCCAGCGAACGAACCAGCACCCCACGCGTCTCCACAGGATCGATCACATCATCGACCAGACCCCGCTCCGCCGCGTAATACGGATGCATCAACTCGGCCTTGTACTCCTTGACCATCCGCGCCCGCACCGCCTCCGGATCATCCGCCTCCGCAATCTGCTTACGGAAAATCACGTTCGCCGCACCCTCCGCCCCCATCACCGCAATCTCATTCGTCGGCCACGCAAACGTCAGATCCGCACCGATCGACTGCGAGTCCATCACGATGTACGCACCCCCATACGCCTTCCGCAAAATCACCGAAATCCTCGGCACCGTCGCATTGCAGTACGCATACAGCAACTTCGCCCCGTGCCGGATGATCCCACCATGCTCCTGATCCACACCCGGCAAAAACCCCGGCACATCCAACAACGTGACCAACGGGACATTAAAAGCGTCGCACATCTGGATGAACCGCGCAGCCTTCTCCGACGCCTCGATGTCCAGCACACCCGCCAACGACTGCGGCTGGTTCGCC
>NZ_JBDJPF010000176.1:0-746 GCF_054957865.1 Streptomyces xingningensis | reverse complement strand
GTGGCCGGACGGTATATCTACGTCTCGACTGTCAATGCCTATCGAGGTTGGCCGGATGAACCTTTGACGGAGACATCGGAGTTGTTGGACGGCCCTCCGGGCGCGGATGGTGACTACGGCCGGTTGCCGGAAGGGTGGGAGGGGCCCGATTGGTATTATGGCCGTCAGAAGGCCGGTGCGGAGCGGGCCGCCGTCAAAGCCTTTGGTGCAGAACGTGTTGCGATTCTCCGGCCGGGCGTGATTCTGGGCCCGGGGGAATATGTGGGGCGTCTGCCCTGGTGGTTGCGGAGAGCCGAGAAAGGCGGCACGATCCTTGCGCCGGGGTCCCCGGCCAGGGGTATTCAACCGGTGGACGTACGGGATGTTGCTGCGTTCGCCTTGAACCAGACTTTGGCTGGCAGCGGCGGGGCGTACAACGTCGTGGCTCCGGTCGGCCGGGAGACCATGGCCAGATTCCTGGAAGCATGCCTTGCCGTAACCGGCAACCGAGGGAATCTCGCATGGGTGCCCGACGAGTTGCTGATTGCACATGGAGTCGCGCAGTGGACGGAATTGCCGTTGTGGCGCACCCATGCCGGTGTGTGGAATGTCGATTCCACTCTGGCGCAGGAAGCGGGATTGGTCTGCCGCCCAGTGGCTGAAACGGTAGCGGCTACCTGGGCTTGGCTGCACAAGGGAGGTTTGCCAGTGCAGCACCCCAGGTGGAATGACCACGGCATCACAGCGGAGAAGGAAGCGAAGATCCT
>NZ_JBDJPF010000175.1:0-773 GCF_054957865.1 Streptomyces xingningensis | reverse complement strand
GCAGGGTGGAAGCGGACGGGCTGGCGGATCTGACGGACCCAGTAACCAGGGGTGGCGATGTCGTCGTCCGCGGGCAGCCCGGTCACACTGCTGACCAACGGGATGGCGGGGGCGTGGAAGGTCACGTCCGCGATGGCCGCCGCGAACTCCTCCAGCATCGGCTCCATCAACGGCGAATGAAACGCATGACTGACCGCCAGCTCCTTCGTCCTGCGGCCACGCCCCGCCCACACCGCACCGACCTCCGCCACCAGATCCGCACGACCCGAAACCACCGTACTGCCAGGAGCATTGAGCGCAGCAACCGCCACCTCGCCCCCGTAACCGGCCAGGCACCCGGCAACCTCCTCCTCCGTGGCCTCAACAGCCACCATCGCCCCGCCCTCCGGCAGACCACCCATCAACACGGCACGCGCGGCCACCAGACGACAGGCATCAGCAAGACCGAACACCCCCGCCACACACGCAGCCGCCACCTCACCCACCGAATGACCCACCACCACATCCGCCCGCACCCCCACCGACTCCAGCAAACGAGCCAAAGCCACCTCCACGGCAAACAAACCCGCCTGCGCAAACGTCGTATGATCCAGCACCTCCACCGGACCCCCGAACACCACCTCCCGCAACGAACACCCCAGACACGGATCAAGCAACCCACACACCTCATCAAACACCGACGCAAACACCGGGAAACGCTCATACAACCCCGCACCCATACCCACCCGCTGACCACCCTGCCCACTGAACAACCACACCACCTTGCCCGGGAC
>NZ_JBDJPF010000174.1:0-850 GCF_054957865.1 Streptomyces xingningensis | reverse complement strand
TGTGAACGGTGCACCTCTGGCGCAGGGCTTTGGGGAAGACCTGCTCGGCCGCGCTGATCAGGCCTTTCGCCCCGTCGGAGATCACCAGCGGCGGCGGGGCGGGCCCGTGGTCGGCCGGGTCGGTGAGGAAGTGGTGCCAGGCGTCGGTGGACTCGCTGCTGGCGTTGTCCAGGCCGGCGAAGACGGGCTTGCCGTCGGTCGTGATGCCCCGGGCGGCCGGCACGGGCTCGGCGGCGTGCCCGTCGTGCATCTTGACGTGCGAGGCGTCCAGGAACAGGTGGTCGAGGGCGACGCCGGACAGGTCGCGGTGGCGCCGGGCATCGAACTCGTCGCGGATCCGGGTGCAGATCACCGACACCGTCGACTTCGACAGCGCGGCCTCGGGGCCGAGCGCGTCGGCGAGGGCGTTTTCGACGTCGCGGACCGACATCCCCCTGATGAAGGACGCGATGACCAGCGTTTCGAGGGCGTTGGTGCGGGTGGCATGGGTGCCGAACAGGCGGGAGGTGAACTTCTCCGTGGTGCCGCGCAGCTTGGGGCGGGTCACCGTGACCGGGCCCGCGGTGGTCTTGATCGTGGTGGGGCAGTGGCCGTTGCGGTGCCCCGGGCGGGCGGTGGTCTGCCCGTCCTCGTCCACGGACGCGGTGGCGCGTTCGTAGCGGGCACGGCCGGGGAACGCGTCGGCCTCGGCTTCCATCGCGGTCTGGATGATCAGGCGGGCGCCGAGCCGGGCGACGTCCTCCAGGACCTCGGCCAGGTCACGGTCACCGGTGAACAAGGCGTCGATCTCAGCGTGGATGGCCTCGGTGGGGGATACTCGTCGGGACACGAGCGTGGGTCTCCTTCGTGC
>NZ_JBDJPF010000173.1:0-851 GCF_054957865.1 Streptomyces xingningensis | reverse complement strand
GGTCGTACCGCAGGGAGATGATCTCCGCTGCGGTCAGATTCCACGTAACTGATAGCAGCACCACGAACCCCTTCTGGCCGTCACTGCGTCTGACGATCGCCAGGACCAGCGCGAGCGCGGCCAGGCAGTACTCGACGAGGCTGCCGGTGTAACTGCCGTCGGCCCAGACGAGGGCCAACAGGTGGTGTGCGTCGGCGACTTGCCGCAGCAGGACCTGGGCGGCGGTGCGGTCGCCGACATCCGCGGCGGTGACCATCACGCCCAGCAGCAGGCCGAGTGTGTCGACCACGACGTGCCGCTTGCGGCCGTTATCTTGAGCCCGCACAAGCGTGTCCTTCATGTGCGTGAAGCACTTTGCAGTTCCCCCAACTCCCGTGGTGGATGCGGTTATCTGCCGCCGTCCAACACGGAAGGGGCGGATGCGCGATGCGCGTGCAGAGGGTGCTGGCACCCGGGGCGGCGACGGAGTCGTGGACGCTGCTGGGAGATGATCTGCGGCCAGTCGATCCGGTGGAGTCGTTCCTGGCCTACCTGTCGGCAATCGAGCGGTCACCGAACACCGTCAAGGCGTACGCCCATGACCTGAAGGACTGGTGGACCTATCTCGACGGACGCGGCCTGGGCTGGAAGTCGGTGGATCTGGAGGCGGTGGCCGCCTTCGTGGCCTGGCTGCGGCTTCCGCCGGTGGCCCGGAACGGGGCGGTGGCGGTGCTGCCGACGGTCGAGCACCACTGCACGGCCTCCAGCGTGAACCGCAAGCTCGCTGCGGTCAGCACGTTCTACGAGTTCCACGCCCGCAGCGGGTAGGCGAAGTCGTCGACCACGTCGAACTGCGTACGGTCCTGGAGGCC
>NZ_JBDJPF010000172.1:0-852 GCF_054957865.1 Streptomyces xingningensis | reverse complement strand
GCGAGTTGGGTGCGGTCGTCCTGGTCGCGGCGGAGGGTGGGGACGACGGTGGCGGGAATGTCGGTCTGCTCGATGGTTTCCTGCATGCCCATGGCCAGGACGGGGTGGGGGCTGGCCTCGATGAACACCCGGTAGCCGTCGGCGAGGAGTTGTTCGACGGTGTCGGCGAAGCGGACCTGTCGGCGGAGGTTGGTGACCCAGTAGCCGGCGTCCAGGGTGGTGGTGTCGGTACGCTCAGCCGTGACGGTGGAGTAGAAGGCGACATCGGTGGCCCGCGGCTCCACACCGGCCAGAGTCTCGGCCAGCTCGTCGGCTATCTGGTCGACTTGGGGGCCGTGGGAGGCGTAGTCCACATCGATCAGCCGGGCCCGCACCCCCACGGCCTCCGCAGCAGCGACCGTAGCCGCCACCTGCCCCGGAGACCCGGAAACAACCGTCGAACCCGGCCCGTTGACCGCCGCAACCACCACCCCGTCCACCAGCAGCGCACCGGCCTGCTCGGCACCGGTGCCCAGGGAGGCCATCGCCCCGCCCCCGGCAAGCCGCCGCAACGCACTGCTGCGCACAGCCACGATCTTGGCCGCATCCTCCAACGACAACGCCCCGGCCACGCACGCAGCCGCCATCTCACCCTGGGAATGGCCGATCACGGCGGCGGGATTCACCCCGTACTCGGCCCATACCGCCGCCAGCGACACCATCACCGCCCACAGCACCGGCTGCACCACATCCACCCGGGACAGCACCGCACCATCCCCCCGCAGCACCTCCGTCAACGACCAGTCCACCCACGGCCCCAACGCCCGCTCACACTCACCCAACCGAGCCGCAAACACCCCCGACTCCTCCAAC
>NZ_JBDJPF010000171.1:0-893 GCF_054957865.1 Streptomyces xingningensis | reverse complement strand
TGAAGGTTTCTCATCCTGTGCCGCAGGGGTGATGATGGTGCGGACGAGGGCGTAACAGGGCAAGGCTCCTGGTCGTTGCGTTGGTGATCTCACTCGCCAACGTCCCGACAACAGGAGCCTTGTGGTCTCGTATCGTGCCATGCTCGACGTCCCGTACGAGGTCGTTGAGCATGTTTCCTGGCTGATCCATGCTCGAAGGTGTGAACGGAAGTCCCGCTGGCGACGGCTCAGTTGCTTCCGGCAGGCCCTGCTGGCTCTGGTCCATCTGCGCAAGAACGAGACTCTCGCCCGGGCCGCAGCCGGGTTCGGCGTCTCGACCGCGACCGCCGGCCGGTACGTCATCGAGACCGTCGAGATCCTTGCCGAACGTGCACCGGACCTGCGGACCGCGCTGAGGGCCCTGCCGCCGGAGGGATTTGTCATCCTCGACGGCACACTGATCCCCACCGACCGCATCGCCGCGGACGAGCCCTACTACTCGCAAAAGCACCGGCGACACGGGATGAACGTGCAGGTCATCGCCCGCCCGGACGGCACACCCCTGTGGTTCTCCCGAGCCCTGCCCGGCCGCACGCACGACCTGACCGCCGCCCGCGCCCACGGTGTGATCCAGGCATGCCTTTCGCGCCAGGTCCTCGTCCTCGCGGACCGCGCCTACCGAGGAGCCAACGCCACCGTCCGCACCCCGTACTACGGCCGTGACCTGCCCGAAAAATACGCACAGTTCAACAAGGAGCACGTCCGCCTGCGTGCCCCGGGCGAGCGCGCCTTCGCCCGGCTGAAGCAGTGGCGCATCCTCCGCAAAGCCCGCTGCAGCACCAACCGCATCAGCCGGATCGTCGCCGCCGTTCACGCCCTCGAGATCGCCTGGCGATCAGGATGAGAAACCCTCA
>NZ_JBDJPF010000170.1:0-914 GCF_054957865.1 Streptomyces xingningensis | reverse complement strand
GGTCGTGGACAATCCGGGGTTGTCCGGTGGACATCAGGGGGTGTCATGAGCAGGGCAGGACGTCCGCAGGGCGGACCGAAGGGCGAGAGCGAACAGGCCAACGAACTGGCCCGGTTCCTGCGGGAGTTGACCGAGGGCGAGACCGTGCGGGAACTGGCACGGCGCTACCGGATGAGCAAGACCAGCTGGAGCCAGTACCGTTCCGGCGCCACCCTCATCCCGCTGCACCGCCTGGAACAGGTCGTTGCGGACCGGATACGTGATGAGCGTGGACGCGCCTTCTACCAGGCCAGGGCACGGCACTTGCACGCCGAGGCCACCGCGGCCGAGCAAGGGCTGCGTCCCCCGCCCGCCGCGCACGCGCGGCAACAGGCCGAGGCCGACCTGGCGGAAGCGGAGAAACTGGTCCAGGCACTGTTACGGATCATCGCCGTACTACAGGACGGGCCGCCCGCGGGCGGCACGGCCACGCGGGCACATCTCGCTCAGGCGCAGGAGCGGCTGGAGCGCGCGAGAGAAGTCCGCGATGCCGCACGGGAAGCACAAGCCACGGCCTCAACACAGAACCAGCCTGTCCCGGACGAGCCTCCTGCGGACACGGGTGATGCGGGACTGCCGGTGCTACGGCCCGACCTGGCCGTCCAACTGGCCCGGGTTCACCATGATGTTGAAGAAGAACACCGGCAGGTCGCTCTTCTCTGGGGGCGGGTCAACGAACGGATACCCGAGCCCATCGTCATACCCGGACTGGTCATCGAACGCGCGGACAATCCACCGACCAGCACCAAAGCTCTTCCCGGAACGAAGCCGTCCACCCCTCACCGTCAATGGCCGCGCACCAGCCTGATCGCCCTCACAGCCGCAGCCATCGCCACCACGGTCACCGTCCTCTATCTCGAACGAAACCGCCCCAC
>NZ_JBDJPF010000169.1:0-988 GCF_054957865.1 Streptomyces xingningensis | reverse complement strand
TCATACGTGGTTACGCACACCCACCCGACTTTGCGAGCCAGCAGGTGAGGACCCTTCCACGGATTGGGCGGGCTCACATGCTGATGCGAAAGCCCTGCCCACGCGCCACAGACAGCGTACGGGCAGGGCCGGTTGGGGCGGGTCAGTCTTCCTCGTTGGGCGGAATGACGAAGCCCCGCGTGGGGCCGCCCTCGGCGCGTTGGGTGGGCTCCGGGGTGGTCTCCTGGAACTTCGCCACGACGGCCGCCAGGGCGTCAGCGGTGGTGTCCTTCCGAGTCCTGGGATCGGGGCTGTCATACACGCGCCAGGCTTCTGCTGGGTCGTCCGGGTCCTCCGGTGCGACCACTCCGGGGACCCCCAATCGTCGCAGTACGGCATCCACTTGCTGAGCTTCTTCCGCGTCCATGCCCTTGCCCTTCTGCCATGCGTTGCAGGAATCCTAGCCATCGCCACGGCCGTCTCCTTCGAGGAGGCCGCCGACGAAAGTTGCCCATGCTTCCGGCGTGAACTGCAACGCAGGGCCATGCGGGTCCTTGCTGTCACGGACGGGGACGACGCCGGACGACGCGCACACGCCGGGACAGCCCTCGGGGCTTTGCCATGAGGGTCTATGCGCGCCCGGTTGTGATCACGTCCACGTGATGTGTTGGCCGTCGGGACCGACGTGGAGCCGCATGCGTTCCGCCGACGGCTGCCTGTCCTTCTGCCACTGCGTGACGTGTTCGGTGATCACATCCCACAGGTGATCGGGGCCGGCCTGCCGGACCATCCATTGCCCGTCGTCCTGATACAGCGCGGCCCATACTCCGGCCTTCACATCGATGATGACGTGTTCCGGGCGTCCGTCACGTTCAAGCACGAGCCGCTGGGCATTTGGCACGGCGAACTGTGCGACGAATCGGGCTGTCCAGTCGTCCAGCACGTCAGCCCCGAGTGGCCTTCCCCTCGTAGCGTAGAGACCGTGACTGCAAGGGAAGTTGGGAGTCAT
>NZ_JBDJPF010000168.1:0-1005 GCF_054957865.1 Streptomyces xingningensis | reverse complement strand
CTAGATGACTGATGCCAAGGGCTTGCTGGCGCGCATGAGATGAAGCGAGGGAGCCCAAAGATCGGTTGTGACGCCAGATCTGGACTCCCTCGCGACCGCACTCTATGTGACAACCGACGACTTGCTGAAGGAATCGCCGCATCTGGCCCCGTGGCGGCCCGAGATTGGCATCGAGCCGCAGCTCAGCGATGCCGAGCTGGTCACGCTCTCGGTGATGCAGGCCCTGCTCGGCTACGTCTCCGAGCGTCGCTGGATCCGCTACGCCCGCTCCCACCTGCGGCACCTGTTCCCGTACCTGCCCGGGCAGTCGGGCTACAACCGTCGGCTGCGCAAGGCCGGGGACCTGATCGCCCGCGTCAACCGGCGGCTGGCCGCCGACACCAGCCTGTGGACGGACAGCGTCTGGGTGGTCGACTCCACCCCGGTCGAGTGCGGCCGCTCCCGCGAGACGGTCAAACGCTCCGACCTGGCCGGATGGGCCGAGTACGGCTACTGCGCCAGCCATTCGCGGTTCTTCTGGGGCCTGCGGCTGCACCTGGTGTGCACCCTGCACGGCCTTCCCGTCGCGTTCGCGCTGACCGGCGCCAAGGCCGACGAGCGCACCACCCTGCTGGACATCCTGGACACCGAAACCGACCTGGTGGCCGCCCGTCCCGGCCAGACCCTGATCGGTGACAAGAACTACTACGGCGCCGTGTTCGAGCGTGAGCTCGCCGAACTGCAGCTCCGGCTCCTGCGTCCGGCCCGCAAGGGCGAGCCTGAGCGGGCCGGATCGCAGCTGTTCAAGCCGCTGCGGCAGATCATCGAGTCGGTCAACGACACCTTCAAGGGCCAGCTCGACCTCGAACGGCACCACGGCCGAACACCCGGCGGCGTTATGGTCCGCGTCCTCCAGCGGATCCTGGCGCTGACCGCCGCGATCTGGCACAACGACCAAGCCGGACAGCCCGTCATGCGCTCCCTCACCGCGTACGACCACTGAACCCCTTGGCATCAGTCATCTAG
>NZ_JBDJPF010000167.1:0-1062 GCF_054957865.1 Streptomyces xingningensis | reverse complement strand
GGCGTTCCGGAGGGGACGCCGGCCTGTTCCATCTGCTCGGCGAGGATCAGGGCTTCCTCGATCAGGGTCTCCACGATCTTCGACTCGGGCACCGTCTTGATCACCTCGCCCCTGACAAAGATCTGCCCCTTGCCATTGCCGGACGCCACCCCCAGATCCGCCTCACGCGCCTCACCCGGACCATTGACCACACACCCCATCACCGCCACCCGCAACGGCACCTCCATACCCTCCAGACCCGCAGTCACCTCATCGGCAAGCCTGTACACATCCACCTGCGCACGGCCACAGGACGGGCAGGAAACGATCTCCAGACGACGCTGACGCAGATTCAGCGACTCCAGGATCTGGATACCGACCTTGACCTCCTCCACCGGCGGAGCCGACAGAGACACCCGGATGGTGTCCCCGATCCCCTCGGAGAGCAGCGCCCCGAAGGCCACCGCGGACTTGATCGTCCCCTGGAACGCCGGACCCGCCTCCGTGACCCCCAGATGCAGCGGATAGTCGCACTGCGCGGCCAGCTGCCGGTAGGCACTGACCATCACCACCGGGTCGTTGTGCTTCACCGAGATCTTGATGTCCCGGAAACCGTGCTCCTCGAACAGCGAGGCCTCCCACAGCGCCGACTCCACCAGCGCCTCCGGGGTGGCCTTCCCGTACTTCTCCAGCAGCCGCCGGTCCAGCGACCCCGCGTTCACCCCGATCCGGACCGGCGTCCCCGCCTGCGACGCCGCCCCCGCGATCTCCCGGACCTTGTCGTCGAACTGCTTGATATTGCCCGGGTTCACCCGCACCGCCGCACACCCCGCATCGATCGCCGCGAACACATACTTCGGCTGGAAGTGAATGTCCGCGACCACCGGGATCTGCGACTTCGCCGCGATCACCTTCAACGCATCCGCATCATCCTGCGTCGGACACGCCACCCGCACAATCTGACACCCCGACGCCGTCAACTCCGCAATCTGCTGCAACGTCGCACCGATGTCCGACGTACGCGTCGTCGTCATCGACTGCACCGACACCGGAGCATCCCCACCCACCGCCACCGACCCGACC
>NZ_JBDJPF010000166.1:0-1069 GCF_054957865.1 Streptomyces xingningensis | reverse complement strand
GCTTCGGGTTTCGGTGGTCGGGATCCGAGCTCTCTTTCCAGGGAATGGTTGGTTGTCTTGGACCCTCCCACCCACCCAACTCCCTTGCGCACTCGAATGGATGACATTTCGCGATGGCGTCGGTGCCGCCCGGCACCGGCATGTAGCGTGCGGAGCAAGCAAACGGCCCTCGACCGGTGCTCAGAACACCAACCGAGGGCCTGACCATCAAGATCGCAGATAGGAACGATCTCATGGCTGTCGCCAACTCTACCGTCGATGCGCGCCCGCGCACGTACGCGCCCCCGATGGCCGCGCCCGGCTATGGCAAGCGCTCCGCGCCCGACCAAGCGCCGCGCACCGCGCGCGACTTCGCACACCTGCCCGTCCGTGAGGCGGCCGTCGCCGCGTATCTCGACCGGCTTCCCGAGGGTGCGGCCATGGATGCGAAGACCCTGGCCAGGGAGATTCCTGCCTATGGCCAGCAGGCCATCCGCACTGCGCTGAACAGTCTCTCCGCCGCCGGGCACTTGCGGCGTGTCCGTGAACCCGCGGGTGAGAGCGGTACTCAGTGGGTCACCCGGAGTTTTTTCAGCCGCACCGCGCGGGACGACGACTGGTGGTCAACCTTCCTCGCGGGCGATACCCCGAAAGAGCAGCCCCAGGAAGAGGCCATTCCGCAGCCCGGCCCGTCCATCGCCTACCGTGCGCTCGCCACCCTCGGGCGGGCCGACCCCCGCCTTGCCCTCTCGGCAGCCGAGTGCGCGGCGCTGGAATCCCTCGCCGCTCAGTGGTTCCAACGCGGCGTCACACAGGCCGAGTTCACCCGTGCGCTCACCACCGGGCTGCCCGCCGAGCCCATCCACTGCCCGGGTGCGTTCATCCGTAGGCGGCTCATCGACAAGCTGCCGCCCGAGCTGCCGCCAGCGGCACCGCAGGCGCCTACCCGGATCATGGAGTGCACCAACTGTGGCGCTCCCGGTTCGCCTCAAGCGTTGCCGGGTGGCCTCTGCCGTACCTGCCGGGCCACCGATCCGACGGATCCGGGCCCGGCCGAGGTCGCCACCGCCGTTCACCACTACGTCGACGC
>NZ_JBDJPF010000165.1:0-1125 GCF_054957865.1 Streptomyces xingningensis | reverse complement strand
CCGCTTGTGAGGTTTCGTAGGAGGGCGGGGAAGGTGGACGAGGGCTGGCTGTTGAGGGTGTCGATATCAAGGTTCATCGCCACCAGATGGGGACGGCCATGCTCAATAGCAGCATCCAGGAGAGCCAGAGCCTGCTCACTGCCCAACGGCCGGACACCAGCACGACCCATCCGCGCACGATCAACACCACCCAGACCACCCGTCATCCCACCCACCGCATCCCACAACCCCCACCCCACCGACACCCCCGGCAACCCCCCAGCCCTACGACGAACCATCAACGCATCACAAAAAGCATTCGCCGCCGCATAATTCGCCTGCCCCGGACTCCCCAACACCCCCGCCACCGAAGAAAACACCACAAAAAACGCCAACCGCAAACCCGCCGTCGCCACATGCAAACTCTCCGCCGCACCCGCCTTCGCCCCCCACACCCGCGCCAACCCCTCCGGCGACTGCGACCCCACCACCGCATCATCAACCACCCCCGCCGCATGAACCACCCCCGTCAACGGATGCCCCGGATCAACACCCGCCACCAAACCCACCACCGCATCCCGATCACCCACATCAACCGCCTCCACGCACACCTCAGCACCCAAACCCCTCAACCGCGCCACCAACTCACCCGCACCCGGCGCACCAGCACCACGACGACTGGCCAACACCACATGCCGAACCCCCCACGCCCGCACCAGATGCTCGGCCACCAAACCACCCAACACCCCCGTACCACCCGTCACCAGAACAGTCCCCTCCGGATCCAAAGCTGCGGGGACATCCAGGACGAGCTTGCCCGTATGCCGGGCCTGGCTCATAAAACGCAACGCCTCACGCGCCCGCGACAACGGCCACACCCCCACCGGCAACGGACGCAAAACCCCCTCACCAAACAACTCACCCACCCGCGCAAACATCTCCCCGATACGATCCGCACCCGCATCCCCCACCAGATCGAACACCCGGTACTCAACCCCCGGATACACCCCAGCAACCCAAGCCGGATCCCGCACATCCGTCTTCCCCATCTCCAAAAACCGCCCCCCCGCACCCAACAACCGCAACGACGCATCAACAAACTCACCCGTCAAACTGTTCAACACCACATCCACACCCCGACCCCCC
>NZ_JBDJPF010000164.1:0-1145 GCF_054957865.1 Streptomyces xingningensis | reverse complement strand
CCTAGTGAGCCGGTCCGCAGATCCTGTCGCAGTAGCGGCAGATGCGGTCGATGATCTGGTCGGCGGTCTTGGTCCATTTGAAGGGTCTGGCCTGGTCGTTCCAGTGCTTGATCCAGTCCTCGAGCGTGGTCTTCAGCTCGTCCAGTGAGCAGAACACGCCGCGTTCGAGGCAGCGCCGTTGCAGCTCGGCGAACCACCGCTCGACCAGGTTGATCCACGATGAATACGTCGGGGTGAAGTGCAGCTCGAACCGGGGGTGGGCGAGCAGCCACTTGTGCACCACCGGGGCCTTGTGGGTACTGAGGTTGTCGCAAATGACATGGACCGCCAGGCCGGGACCGGTCCGGCGGTCGATCTCGTCCAGGAAGTCGCGGAAGTCCACCGCGCGATGCTGGGCCGACAGCTTCGTGATCACCTTGCCCGTCGCGGTGTTCAGCGCGGCGAACAGGTCGACGGTGCCGTGCCGGACGTAGTCGAAACTGCGGCGCTCCGGTGTCCCCGGGAGCATCGGCAGGACCGGGGCGGTCCGCTCCAGCGCCTGGATCTGCGGCTTCTCGTCCACCGCGAACACCGCCGCGTTCGCCGGCGGAGCGAGATACAGCCCCACCACATCGCGGATCTTGTCGATGAGCAGGGGGTCCGGGGAGATCTTGAAGTCCTCGGTCCGCCAGGGCTGGAGGCCGAACGCGTGCCAGATCCGCAGCACGCTCGTGGGAGAGATCCCGACCCGCCTGGCCAGTTCCCGCTTCGACCAGTGCGTCGCTCCTTCGGGGACCTCTTCGAGGGTGCGGACGACCACCTCCTCCACCTGCGCGTCGGTGATGCTCCGCGGCACCCCCGGACGGGGCTCGTCGGCCAGGCTGTCCAGCCGGTCCCGCAGGAACCGGGCCCGCCACCTGCCCACCGTCATCCGGTGGACCCCCAGCCTCCCGGCGACGGCCATGTTGCTGCCGCCCTCCGCACACGCCAGAACGATCCTCGCGCGCAGGGCCAGGCCCTGCGCGGTCGTACGGCGCTTCGCCCAGCCCTGCAACACCACCCGCTCGTGCTCCGAGAGCACAAGCGGGCGCAGCCTGCTGTCGCCCATACCTCAGCAGACCGCCGAACCGTCCCAGCGTCACCACCTCCGACACGATCCGGGACGG
>NZ_JBDJPF010000163.1:0-1162 GCF_054957865.1 Streptomyces xingningensis | reverse complement strand
TGCTGGTTTTCTGGTAGGTCGGTGAGGAGTGGGCTGGGGCGTTGTGCGGTGAAGGTGGGGGTGAATTGGTTCCAGTTGATGTGGGCGACGGTGAGTGTGGGTTGGTTGTGGTTGATGGTGTTTTGTAGGGTTTGGATGGCGAGTTGGGGGTTGAGGGGGTGGAGGCCGTATCGGCGGAAGAAGGTTTGGGTGGTGTGGTCGGCTGCCATGCCGGCTTGGGCCCAGGGGCCCCAGGCGATGGAGGTGGCGGGGAGGTTGTGGGTGTGGCGGTGTTGGGCGAGGGCGTCGAGGTAGGTGTTGGCGGCGGCGTAGGCGGATTGTTGGCCGCTGCCCCAGGTGGCGGCGCCGGAGGAGAAGAGGATGAAGGCTTTGAGGTTGAGGTGTTGGGTGAGTTGGTGGAGGTGTTGTGCGGCGAGGGATTTGGGTGCGAGGACTTCTTGGAGTTGGGTGGGGGTGAGGTTGTTGATGGGGATGTAGTTGGGGATGCCTGCGGCGTGGATGATGGTGGTGAGGGGGTGTTCGGGTGGGGTGTTGTTGATGAGTTGTTGGAGTTGGTGGTGGTTGGAGGCGTCGCAGGCGGTGATGGTGACTTTGGTGCCGTGTTGTTGGAGTTGTTGGGTGAGTTGGGTGGTGCCGGGTGTGTGGGGTCCTCGGCGGCTGGTGAGGTGGAGGTGGTGTGCTCCTTGGTGGGCGAGGTGGTGGGCGAGGAGGGCGCCGATGCCGGTGGTTCCGCCGGTGATGAGGGTGGTGCCGGTGGGTGTCCAGGGGGTGGTGGGTGGTGTGGTGGGTGTGGGTGCGTGGGTGAGGCGTCGGGTGTGGGTGCCGGTGGTGCGGATGGCGGTTTGGTCTTCGGGGTGGTGGGGGGTGAGGAGGGTGGCGAGTTGGGTGGTGGTGTGGTGGTTGATGGTGGTGGGGAGGTCGATGAGTTGGGCCCAGGTTTTGGGGTGTTCGAGGGCGGCGACGCGGCCGAGGCCCCAGGTTTGGGCTTGTGTGGGGTGTTGGAGGGGGTCGTTGGGGGATGTGGATACTGCGCTTTGGGTGATGGTGTGTATGGGTGTGGGGGTGTTGGTGTCGTTCATTGCTTGTATGAGGGTGAGTGTGGCGGCGAGTCCGGCGGGTACGGCGGGGTGGTCGGCGAGCGGCTCCTCATCCAACGCCAGCA
>NZ_JBDJPF010000162.1:0-1203 GCF_054957865.1 Streptomyces xingningensis | reverse complement strand
CGACCAGTTTTTGGTGGGTGTTTTGGCCGTGGGGTTGGACGATGGCGTCGTGGATGTGGGGGTGTTGTTTGAGTGTGGTTTCGATGTCGCCGAGTTCGATGCGGATTCCGTGGAGTTTGATTTGGTGGTCGGTGCGGCCGATGAATTCGAGTTGTCCGTTGGGGTTTCGGCGGACGAGGTCGCCGGTGCGGTAGAGGCGTTGGCCGGGTTGGGTGGTGTGGGGGTTGGGGAGGAAGTGTTCGGCGGTGGGGGCTGGTTGGTTGTGGTAGCCGCGGGTGATGCCGTGGCCTGCTAGGTAGAGTTCGCCTTGGATTCCGGGGGGTACGGGTTCGAGGTGTGTGTCGAGTATGTGGGCTTGGGTGTTGGTGATGGGGTGGCCGATGGGGATGGGGTCGTGGGTGTTGTGGGGGAGGGTGGCGATGGTGGAGTAGGTGGTGGTTTCGGAGGGGCCGTAGAGGTTGTTGATGCGGGTGGCGGGGGTTTGGGTGTGGAGTCGTTGGGTGAGTGTGGCGGTGAGTGGTTCGCCGGCGAGGTTGATGGTGCGGGTGTTGGGGGGGATTTGGTTGTTGTCGAGGAGTTGGGTGATGGCTGAGGGGACGGTGTTGATGAGGGTGATTTCGGGGTGGTTGGCTGGGATGGTCAGGGGGTTGTCGACGAGGATGATTTTGCCGCCGTTGGTGAGGGGGGCGAAGATCTCGAATATGGAGAGGTCGAAGCAGATGGATGTGGCTGCGGCGGTGCCGGCGAGTTCGTCGGGGGTGAATTGTGTGTGGGCCCAGTGGATGAGGTTGGTGGCGTTGTGGTGTTCGACTGCGACTCCTTTGGGGAGTCCGGTGGAGCCTGAGGTGTAGAGGATGTAGGCGAGGTTGTGGGGTGGTATGGGTATGTCGGGGTCTGTGTGGGGGTGTTGGGTGAGGTTTTGTTGGTCGAGGGTGATGGTGTTGGTGTGTGGTGGGAGGTGTTGGGCGAGGTTTGTGGTGGTGAGGATGGTGGTGGGTGTTGCGTTGTGGAGGATGGCGGCGGTGCGGTGGGCGGGGTATTGGGGGTCGAGGGGTATGTATGCGGCGCCGGATTTGAGGGTGCCGAGGATTGCGGCGATGAGGAGTGGGTCCCGGGGCAGGCAGATCGCGACGCGGTCCCCGGGCGTGTTGCCGTGTGCGGCCAGCAGATGCGCGATCCGGTTACCCCACCGATCCAACTCCC
>NZ_JBDJPF010000161.1:0-1212 GCF_054957865.1 Streptomyces xingningensis | reverse complement strand
GGTGAGTGGTCTCCGGCTGCCCGCCACGCTGGTGTTCGACCACCCGACGCCGCGCGTCCTCGCCGAGCATCTGGACCGTCTGCTCGCTGGCGAGTCCCTGGCTCCGGCCACGGCCCTGAGCACTGCGGCCGGAGCGGACGAGCCGGTGGCGATCGTGGCCATGGCCTGCCGATTCCCCGGCGGGATCGGCTCGGCCGAGGGGTTGTGGCAGTTGGTGGCGTCGGGTGGTGATGCCATCGGCGGTTTCCCCACGGACCGGGGCTGGGATCTGGAGCGGCTGTTTCATCCGGATCCTGAGCGTCCTGGTACGAGTTATGCGCGTGAGGGTGGGTTTTTGGATGGTGTTGACCGGTTTGATGCTGGGTTCTTTGGGATCAGTCCTCGTGAGGCGTTGGCGATGGATCCTCAGCAGCGGGTTCTGCTGGAGGCGTCCTGGGAGTTGTTCGAACGGGCTGGTATCGACCCGTCGTCGCTGAAGGGCAGTGCTACCGGGGTCTATGCCGGCGTGATGTACCACGACTACGCGGCCGGTCTAAGCGCCAACAGTGACGCCGGACTTGAGGGCTACTCGATGCTGGCGGGCTCCGGGAGCGCGGTGTCCGGTCGGGTGGCTTATACGTTTGGGTTGGAGGGTCCGGCGGTGACGGTGGATACGGCGTGTTCGTCGTCGTTGGTGGCGGTGCATTTGGCGGTGCAGGCGTTGCGGGTGGGGGAGTGTTCGCTGGCGTTGGCTGGTGGTGTGACGGTGATGGCGACGCCGGAGGTGTTTACCGGGTTTTCGCGGCAGGGTGGGCTGGCGTCGGATGGGCGTTGCAAGGCGTTCGCGGCCGCCGCGGACGGCACGGGTTTCTCGGAGGGTGTCGGTCTGGTGTTGTTGGAGCGTGTGTCGGATGCGCGGCGTAATGGTCATCGGGTGCTTGCGGTGGTGCGTGGTTCGGCGGTGAATCAGGATGGTGCGAGTAATGGGTTGACTGCTCCTCATGGTCCGTCTCAGGAGCGGGTGATTCGGCAGGCGTTGGCGGGTGCGGGTCTTTCGGTGGGGGATGTGGATGTGGTGGAGGGGCATGGTACGGGGACGCGGTTGGGTGATCCGATTGAGGCTCAGGCGTTGTTGGCTACGTATGGTCGGGGTCGGCCTGGGGATCGTCCGTTGTGGTTGGGGTCGGTGAAGTCGAATATTGGTCATGCGCAGGCGGCTGCGGGTGTGGCGGG
>NZ_JBDJPF010000160.1:0-1313 GCF_054957865.1 Streptomyces xingningensis | reverse complement strand
ACGCGAAATAGCCCAGGCCGACCCGTCAGCCGCCCCGGCCATCCCAGTCATCCCTGATGGCATCACGCCTTCCGCCCCGCCGAGGCCGGGTAGCACCCCCAGCACGGGCGCCACACCCAGCCCCGACACCAGCACCACCCGCGGGCCAAGCAGCACTCCATTTCAGTCGCCACCCACCACCAGCACCCCAAACACACCCAACAAACCCACTGAAAACCCGCCAACCTCGAAAGGCTCCGGCTGCGCCATGACCGGCTGCGAGGGCCGTAAGCCCGACTCTGTCGATTTCGACAAGACAGAGACCGACCGCACGATGAAGGTCGGCGACGTGGAGCTCAACCTCAGGTCCGGGCGGGTCAACGGACGCTTGTACGCCTGGGCATGGGTATCGACCGGCAATGGGTGGGCAGATGTGTGGCTCGATCGCCTGAGCAACGACGGTTCGGTGAAGAAGTGGCTCGGCGAGCAGAAAGGCGTCAAAGGCAAGGCACCGACAACTGTGTGGTATTGGCCTGACAACATGGCCATGGAGGCATGCATGGATCTCTATGACGGGCATGGTCCGAGGTGCATCGCGAAAAACAGGCCGGATGCATCTGACTGACGTAACTACCTCTCCGGCTTGAGGTTTTGCAGATCAGCGCCACCTTTGGGCGGGGGAGTCGCTACAGTCCCGCTGCTCGGCGAGGGCACCGTCGTCGGCGGAGCCCTCGCGGATTCCCAGGCACTTGCCGGAGTTGGCGTTGACCAGGTTCCAGTCTCCGCCGGGTGCGGCCTTCCACTGCCACCTCTGGGTTGCCGAGTCGTTGCAGTCCCATTGGTTGGCGGTGGCTCCGTTGTCCGTTGCGTCGCGGCGGATTTCCAGGCACCTATGCGAGTTGGCATTGGTGATGGTGCCCCACCCGTCCGGGTTGGCGCTGATCCACCGCTGGGTGGGTGAGTTGTTGCAGTCCCATTGGTTGGCTGTGGCACCGTTGTCGGTGGCGTCGCGCCGGATTTCCAGACACTTGTTGGAGGCCGCGTTTACCCAGGCCCGCGGCCCGGAGGGGACATTGGGCGGCGGAATGGTGGGGGAGTTCTTGGTAGACGGTGAATTTTTGGTGGGTTTGTTTGGTGTGGCGGGGGTGTTGGTGCCGGGGGCCGACCGGGACGGAGTGTTGTTTGGCGCGGGGGTGGTGCTGGTGTTGGGACTGAGCGTCGATCCGGGTGTGGAGTTCGGGTTGGGGGTGGTACTCGGGCTCGGTTGGATCAAAGGCGCGCTGTCACCGGGAGCGGCGGGGACGGTTGGCGGGTCGGCCAGGGGTGCCTCTTGA
>NZ_JBDJPF010000159.1:0-1398 GCF_054957865.1 Streptomyces xingningensis | reverse complement strand
GCCCGGCGTGGCCATCACCGTGGCCCCGCCCGCCAGGGCCAGCGAGCACTCGCCCGACCGCAGCGCCTGGCATGCCAGGTGAATCGCCACCAGGGACGAGGAACACGCCGTATCCACCGTTACCGCGGGTCCTTCGAGCCCCAATGTGTAGGCGACCCGGCCGGAGATGACGCTGCCGAGGTTGCCGGTGCCGATATAGCCCTCGACCTCGCTGGCCGTCTGACTGATGAGCGTCAGATAGTCGTGCGCACTCACACCCGCGAAGACCCCGGTGTCGCTGCCCTTGAGCGTGTCCAGGGCGATACCGGCGTGCTCCACGGCCTCCCAGGCGGTCTGCAGGAGCAGTCGTTGCTGGGGGTCCATGGCCAGGGCTTCGCGTGGGCTGATGCCGAAGAACGCGGCATCGAACTCCCCGGCATCGTAAAGGAATCCACCCTCGCGCACATAACTGGTGCCCGGATGCTCGGGGTCGGGGTTGTATAGCGCCTCCAGGTCCCAGCCCCGGTTTTCTGGAAAGCCGGAAATTGCATCGCCACCCTCGTCGACGAGACTCCACAGCGCTTCGGGAGATCGCGCTCCGCCGGGATAACGGCATGCCATTCCCACGATGGCCACCGGCTCCGTCGATTCCATGTCGCGCAGCCGTTGGCGGGTCTCGCGGAGTTCCGCGGTGACCCACTTGAGGTGATCGAGAAGCTTCTCCTCGTTCGACATCTAACCCAGGCTCCTTGACGCTACATGGATGATCAAAATCGGGGTTATCGGTGTCGGTCTCACAACTCCCCGGCTAGGACTTTCCGAACTCGGTGGAGATGAGCTCGAAGATGTCGTCCGCGGTGGCGTCCTCGAGAGTGCGGTGAGCGGATTCGGGGTGGTCGGGATCCTCCGCCGTATCACTCCATTTGGCCGTCAGCACCTTCAACCGCGCGGCGATCCTCCGGCGTGCCGCCTCGTCCAACTCGGTCGGCGGATGCCCCGAGTCCCACTTGTCCAGTGCCGACAGGATGCTGCCCTCGTTCGCGGTGTCCCCGCCGGCGAGTTGCCCGTGCAGCAGTGTGGCGAGCGCCTCCGGCGTGGGGTAGTCGAAGACGACCGTGGTGGGGAGGGAAAGCCCGGTCGTGTTGTTGAGCTGGTTGCGGAGCTGCACGGCGGTGAGGGAGTCGAAGCCGAGTTCCTGGAACGGTTTCGCAGCCGGGATGTCCTCGGGGGAGCGGCCGAGTGTGGCGGCGGCATGGGTTCTGACGTGATCGAGCAGAAAGGTGTGTTTCTGTGCTGGCCGGATTCCGGCGAGTTCCTTGAGAAACGCGTTTGTGTCCGCGGAGGAGGCCGGTTCCGCTGTCCCCTGCTGGTTTTCTGGTAGGTCGGTGAGGAGTGGGCTGGGGCGTTGTGCGGTGAAGG
>NZ_JBDJPF010000158.1:0-1414 GCF_054957865.1 Streptomyces xingningensis | reverse complement strand
GAGTAATTGTCAAATCCTGTGGATCGGCGGTGTGTTCATGCCGCGTGTGACTGCGTGCGTTCGACGAGCTGGCCGCGTTCGAAGCGGGCTCCGGCTCGGACGAGGGCGACGAGGTGGGGTGCGTTCACGGCCCTCCACCTTTGCTGAGCGGACTCGACGAGCTTGAAGACCATCGCGAGGGCGGCGGCGCGGGAGCCGGCGCCGCGGGTGACCTTGGTCCGCAGCCGGACGGTGGAGAAGGTCGACTCGATCGGGTTCGTGGTCCGCAAGTGGATCCAGTGCTCGGCCGGGAAGTCGTAGAAGGCCAGCAGCTGTTCCTGGTCGTCGGTGATCTTCTTGACGGCCTTGGGGAATTTCGCGCCGTAGAGCTTGGCGAACGTGGTGATGGCCGCCTCGGCATGCTGCCGGTCCTCGGCGTTGTAAATGTCCTGGATGGCCTTCTTCGCTCCGGGCTGGGCGGACTTCGGCATGGAGTCGAGGACATTGGCCGTTTTGTGAACCCAGCACCTTTGCTCGCGGGTTGCGGGGAAGACCTCGCGCAGGGCCTTCCAGAAGCCGAGCGCGCCGTCACCGGCAGCGAGGACCGGTGCGCGCATGCCGCGCCGGGCCAGGTCACGCAGCAGGTCGGCCCAGGACTCGGACGACTCGCGGTAGCCGTCCGTCATCGCGATCAGTTCCTTGGTGCCGTCCGCCCTCACTCCCATCAGGACCAGGACCGCGGCCCTGGCCTCGTCGAGGCGGATCTTCAGGTGGATGCCGTCGGCCCAGACGTAGACGTAGTCGGCCCCGGACAGGTCGCGGCCGCAGAAAGCGGCGTGGTCGGCCTGCCACTGCTGGGTGAGCCGGGTCACCGTGGCCGGTGACAGGCCGGCCGCCGAGCCGAGGAACTGCTCCAGCGCGGGGACGAAGTCGCCGGAGGACAGGCCGTGGAGGTAGAGCAGAGGCAGGACCTCGCTGACCTTCGGGGACTTGCGGCACCAGGGCGGCAGGATCGCCGAGGCGAACCGCTTACGCTCACCCGTGGTCTCATCGACCCTCTTGTCGTTCACCCGCGGGGCTTTCACCTCGACCGTCCCGGCGGCGGTCGTGACCTTCCGCAGCTGGTGGTAGCCGTTGCGCACGACCAGACGGTGGCCGCTCTCATCACGCTGGCCAGCCAACTCGGCGATATAAGCGTTGACTTCGGCCTCCAGCGCGGCGGCCAGCATCCGCCTCGCCCCTTCGCGGACGATCTCGTCGATCAGGGAGCCGTTCATGGTGCTGCCGTCGGCATTGACTACGCTGAGCACGGGCGTACCTTCCCGACCCGCGCGCCAACGCGGGCCTACTCGATGACCATCACGGGATCACCTCGGGAAGGTACGCCCTTCACGCACCAACCCGGGGCCGATCCACAGGTCTTGAGCATTGCTCG
>NZ_JBDJPF010000157.1:0-1444 GCF_054957865.1 Streptomyces xingningensis | reverse complement strand
CTTCTAAGCGGTCTTGGCGAAGTTCGCTGCGGCCCCCGTCAGGTCCTCATCCGGCGGGGACCGTCTCGTCAGCCGCAAGTGAGTTGCCCTCGGCGATGCTGCCGCAGGAGGACGGGGCCTCCTTGCCGGCGAACCGGGCGCGCAGCCAGGCGAGCGCGGTGGGCACCGTGGCCGTGGGCGCGGTCAAGTGGCTGAGGACGTCGTACTGCTTGTACCAGACCGCGGCGCCGCCCTCGGCGCAGTATTTCCGCGCCAGCGCCCGTGTGTCCCCGGCGACCGTGATGCCGTCGCCCGAGCCGATGCCCGCGATGTTGCTCGTGGTTCCCTCGAAGGAGCCGGCGTTGCCCTGGCCGATGTAGCCGGGGACGGTCGGGGTCGGTGCCAGGCCGAGGTTGGTCTTGTTGACGGCCTCGACGAGCTCGGGTACGGAGTTCGGGTTCGCGTACTCCGGCTTCGCTATTTTCTTCCACGTCAGACCGGGGTAGTGGCCCAGCGCGTCGGCGATCGAGGAGTGCTGGTGCTCGTCGACCAGCTGCTTGCCGTAGTCGTTCAGGTACTTCTTGAGGTCGAAGTCGTACGAACGCGCTTGCCCGATGAGCAACTCCGGGATGAGTCCGGACCACACCTGACTGCCTTCGATGTACCTGAGGATGTGCGAGGGCTTCACGAGCAGCCCGCCCTCGGCGTATCCCACCAGGCGCTTGTTGACGTCAGGGGCGTATTTGGGCGCGAGGGAGGCGGCCCAGTTGGTCGCGACGGCGCCGCCGGAGTAGCCCATGAGGCCGACGCGCGCGTCGGGGCTGATGCCGGTCCTCGACGCCGCGCTGGAAGCGGCACGCAGGGAGTCCAGCGTGTTGTACCCGTACTCGCGGGAGGCCGTGAGGTGGGCGGCCTGCCCCTCGGTGTCAGGGAGGACGACGTCGTAGCCGGACAGCAGGAGCGGCGCCACGAGCGTGGACTCGCCGTTCGCGATCAAGCCGCCGGGCAGCTTGACGTTGCCCGCGACCGCCCGGGACGGACCGTCTTCGGGGTTGAGCGAGTCGTAGAACGACTGGTACGACACGACTTTGCGGCCGTCGCCGCCAGGGCTGCGCAGCACGGAGGTCACGCCTGCGGACGGGTGACCCTGCTCGTCGGTGGTGCGGTAGAGCAGCTGCGTCGCCTGGAGGGGTGTCGCGATACCCAGGACGTGGTACGACAGCGTCCGGACCTTGAGCACGTCCCCGGGCCTGTACGAGGACAGCGGCTTGCTGCCGTTGTAGGTGTAGAACGCGTCGCTCCCGGCAGTCGTCGACGAGGACTGCTCCTGAACGCCGGACGCGACAGTGGGCACGGCGGCGACGGCGAGGGCGACGACGCCCGCGATCGCGGCGTGCCGCACTCTGAATTTGCGCATGACTCTCCCAAACGGTGTAAGCGGATCAGAGAGATGACCGCTACGGCC
>NZ_JBDJPF010000156.1:0-1671 GCF_054957865.1 Streptomyces xingningensis | reverse complement strand
TCAGCAGACCGCCGAACCGTCCCAGCGTCACCACCTCCGACACGATCCGGGACGGAAAGCAACTCACGTGGTGACGCCGAGACTCACGACCGGCTCACTAGTCCGCAAGTGCCGGTAGCCCCGGGTTAGGTGGGCTTTAGGGACGTCGACAACTCTGCAACGAGGTGGAACCCGCCCGCCCGGCACTCACACCATTCGGCTGCCTCTACACACATCACGGGTCCGCCTGTTGTTGCGGAGAGGAGCGGTTGTACGCGGCGATGGCGAACAACGAAGAGAAACTTCTCGATTACCTCAAGCGCATCACAGCAGATCTGCGCCAGACCGAGCGCCGTCTGAAGGACACGGAGGACGCGGCCCACGAGCCGATCGCGATCCTCGGGATGGCCTGTCGTCTGCCGGGCGGGGTCCGGTCCCCCGAGCAGCTGTGGGACTTGGTCGCCGAGGGCCGTGACGCCATCGCGCCACTGCCCGGCAACCGCAACTGGGACCTGGACGGCCTCTACCACCCGGACCCCGACCACCCGGGCACCAGCTATGTGCGCGAGGGCGGATTCGTCCACGACGCCGGGGAGTTCGACGCCTCGTTCTTCGGCATCGGCCCGACCGAGGCCCTGGCCATGGCACCGCAGCAGCGCCTCGCGCTGGAAGTGGTGTGGGAGGCCATCGAGCGCGCCGGGATCGACCCGCACTCGCTGCGCGCCACCCCCACCAGCGTGTTCATCGGCTGCGACGGCCTCGACTACGCCTTGAACGCCTCCCGGGTGCCGGAGGGCGCCGCCGGATACTTCACCATCGGCAACTCCGGCAGCGTCACCTCGGGCCGCGTGTCCTACACCCTGGGCCTCGAGGGACCCGCGGTGACGATGGACACTGCCTGCTCCTCGTCCCTGGTGGCCCTCCACCTCGCCTGCCAGGCGCTGCGGCAGCGCGAGTGCCCCCTGGCACTGGCCGGCGGCACCTACGTCATGTCGTCCCCGGCCCCACTGATCGGCTTCAGCGAGCTGCGCGGCCTGGCGCCGGACGGCCGCTGCAAGCCGTTCTCGGCGAACAGCGACGGTATGAGCATGGCAGAGGGCACCGGGGTCCTGGTCCTGGAGCGCCTCTCCGACGCACAACGCAACGGCCACCGCGTGCTTGCCCTCATCCGGGGTTCCGCTGTCAACCAGGACGGTGCCAGCAACGGCCTCACCGCCCCCAACGGTCCGTCCCAGGAACGCGTCATCCGCCAGGCCCTCGCCAACGCACGGCTGACCCCCGGCGACATCGACGCGGTGGAAGCCCACGGCACCGGCACCACCCTCGGCGACCCCATCGAGGCTGGGGCCCTGATCTCCGCCTACGGCGAGAACCGCCCGGAGGACCGCCCGTTGTGGCTGGGCAGTGTGAAATCGAATATCGGACACACACAGATCACGGCCGGGGTCACCGGCGTCATCAAGATGGTGATGGCGCTGCAGCGCGGCACGCTGCCACGCACTCTGCATGTGAACGAGCTGAGCCCGCACGTGGATTGGGAGGACAGCGGCCTCCGGGTGCTCACCGATCCGGTGGATTGGCGACGGAGCGAGCGCACGCGTCGGGCGGGGGTGTCGTCGTTCGGCTTCTCGGGGACCAATGCGCATCTGGTTGTGGAGGAGGCGCCGGAGGTCGAGGAGGTTTCTTCTTCGG
>NZ_JBDJPF010000155.1:0-1797 GCF_054957865.1 Streptomyces xingningensis | reverse complement strand
GGACCCTGTTGGTTAATCCGGGCCCATGCGTGACGTCGGTTCCCAAGACCTGGTTGTGGTCTTGGGAACCGACGTTGTCGTTTGGGGAGGGTGCAGGTGTCGATGCAGCCGAATGAGCCGGGGGAGATCCCGGCGGAGACGGTGCGGGTGGCACGGGCGGCCTTCCGTAAGGGGAGCTTGGCGATCCGGATCCGGGACGAGCTGGGTTTTCTGTTCACCGACGAGCAGTTCGCGGATCTGTTCCCGGCACGAGGGAAACCGGCCTGGTCACCGGGCCGGCTCGCGCTGGTGCTGGTGTTGCAGTTCGTGGAAGGGCTCACCGACCGGCAGGCCGCGGAAGCGGTGCGGGCGAGGATCGACTTCAAATACGCCCTCGGGCTGGAACTGGCCGATCCCGGCTTCGACTACTCGGTCCTGTCGGAGTTCCGGGACCGTCTCATCGAGGCGGATGCCGGACGGCAGGTGCTGGACGGCATCCTGGTTGCGGCCCGGGACAAGGGCCTGCTGGCCGGTGGCGGGAAGGCCCGCACCGATTCCACCCATGTCCTCTCAGCCGCCCGCCAGCTGTGCTGGCTGGAGCTGGTCTCGGAGACACTGCGCTCAGCGTTGAACGCGCTCGCCCAGGCCGCCCCCGGCTGGATGACCGCAGTCGCTGAACCGGACTGGTTCAAGCACTACGCCACCCGGGCCGAGGACTCCCGTTTCCCCAAAGCCCGAACCAAGCGCGACGAGGTCGGCATGCGGATCGGGACGGACGGCATGCGGCTGCTCGCGGCCGTGACCTCACCCGACGCACCCCCCGGACTGCGGGAGGTGGAACAGGTGGAGATCCTGCGGCAGATCTGGGTGCACCACTTCCACCTGGTCGAAGGCGAGGTGAGGCGGCGGGACCCAAAAGACCGACCGCCGGGCGCGACGCGCCTGGTCACCCCCTATGACCCGCAGGCACGCGGCAGCGTCAAACGCGACACCATGTGGGACGGATACAAAGTCCACCTCACAGAGACCTGCGGCACCGACGGCCCGAACCTGATCACGAACGTGGCCACCACCGTCGCCACCGTCCCCGACAACGCGATGAGCGAGACGATCCACGCCGGCCTCGCCGAACACGGCTGCCTGCCCGGCGAGCACTGGGTCGATGCCGGCTACCCCACCGCCGCCCAGATCGTGACCGCCCGGCGTGAACACGGCATCGAGCTGCACGGACCGCTGCAAACGGTCACCGTCGCCCAGACGAAGAACGGCGGCGGCTACGGACAGGACGCCTTCACCATCGACTGGGACCAGCAGCACGTGACCTGCCCGAACGGGGTCACCAGCACCCAGTGGGCCCTGCGCAGTTCCCAGCAGCAGCTTCCGGTGATCCGGGTCAGATTCTCCCAGGCCGACTGCCGGCACTGCCCCGCACTGCGTGACTGCGTCAGCTCACCCAAGGCCGAACGCAGGGAACTCACCCTGCGGCAACACGACGAGCACCAGGCCCTCCAGCAGACCCGCGTTCTCCAGCAGACAGACGACTGGAAGACCCGCTACAAGATCCGCGCCGGAGTCGAAGGAACCATCTCCCAAGGCGTCGGGCGCTGCGGCCTGCGCAGATCCCGCTACCGCGGCCTGGCGAAGACCAGCCTCCAGCACCAGCTCACCGGCGCCGCGATCAACCTCGCCCGCATCGACGCCCACCTCACCGACACACCCCGGGCCCGCACCCGCACCAGCCACTTCACAGCACTTCGCCCCGCCGACCAGAAGATCGACGGGGCGAAACAGCAAGGCCCGGATTAACCAACAGGGTCC
>NZ_JBDJPF010000154.1:0-1916 GCF_054957865.1 Streptomyces xingningensis | reverse complement strand
CCTTCACCGCACAACGCCCCAGCCCACTCCTCACCGACCTACCAGAAAACCAGCAACCAACGGCGCCGCACGCCGCCGAGCGAGAGGCGTCGTCGGCCGAGACGTCGCTGCTGCGGGAGATCGGCGGGGCGCTGCCGGGGCAGCAGCGGCAGTTGCTGCTCACCCATGTGCGCAGGCAGGCCGCGGCCACGCTCGGACACGACTCGGTGGATGCCGTGCCCGCCACCAAGCCGTTCCAGGAGCTGGGGTACGACTCACTGACCGCCGTGGAGCTGCGCAACAAGCTCAACGAGTCGACGGGCCTCGGCCTCCCCACCACGGTCGTCTTCGACTACCCCACGCCGGACGCACTGGCCGGCTTCATCCACGGCGAGCTGTCCGGGGAACATCCGGAAGGCGCCCCATCCGCACGTTCGGCAGCGGTCGTCCCCCAGCATGACGAGCCGATAGCGATCGTGGGGATGGCATGCCAGTTCCCGGGCGGTGTGCGCTCCCCCGAGGAGTTGTGGGATCTTGTGGCATCCGGCGGGGACGCGATCGGGGACTTCCCGGTGGACCGCGGGTGGAACCTGGAGACGCTCTACAACCCCGACTCCGAGCATCCGGGCACCAGTTATGTGCGCGAGGGCGGATTCCTTTACGACGCCGGGGAGTTCGACGCCTCGTTCTTCGGCATCAGCCCACGCGAGGCCCTGGCCATGGACCCCCAGCAGCGACTGCTCCTGCAGACCGCCTGGGAGGCGATGGAGCGTGCCGGGATCGCCCGCGAGAGTCTGCGGGGCAGTGACACGGGTGTGTTCACGGGCCTGACCATCTTCGATTACCTGGCGCTCGTCGGCGAGCGGCCGCTGGACGTCGAGGGCTATATCGGCACGGGCAACCTGGGGTGTGTGGCGTCCGGCCGGGTGTCGTACATCCTGGGCCTGGAAGGGCCCGCGGTGACCGTGGACACCGGCTGTTCGTCATCGCTGGTGGCGATGCACCTGGCGGCGCAGGCGCTGCGGCAGGGCGAGTGCTCGCTGGCCCTGGCGGGCGGGGCCACGGTGATGGCCACGCCGGGCTCGTTCGTGGAGTTCTCCCGGCAGCGCGGCCTGGCCCGCGACGGGCGGTGCAAGCCGTTCGCGGCCGCTGCCGACGGCACCGGATGGGGTGAGGGCGTCGGCTTGGTGGTGCTGGAACGTCTTTCCGACGCGCGGCGCAACGGGCACCAGGTACTCGCTGTCATACGTGGATCCGCCATCAACCAGGACGGCACCAGCAACGGCCTCACCGCCCCCAACGGCCTCTCCCAGCAGCGGGTGATCCGGCAGGCACTGGCCAACGCGAGCCTGTCCCCCGCCGATGTGGACGTGGTCGAGGCCCACGGCACCGGCACCACCCTCGGCGACCCCATCGAGGCCGGCGCCCTGCTGGCCACCTACGGCCGGGAGCGTCCCGAGGGCCGGCCGCTGTGGCTCGGCTCGGTCAAGTCCAACATCGGTCACGTCCAGGCGTCGGCGGGTGTCGCGGGTGTCATCAAGATGATCATGGCGATGCGCCATGGGATGCTTCCGCCCTCGCTGCACGTGGACGAACCAACTCCGCATGTGGACTGGGAGTCCGGCGGAGTACGGGTGCTCACCGAGCGGATGGAGTGGACGGTGGACGGCCGTCCGCGGCGGGCAGGGGTCTCCGCATTCGGCATCTCCGGCACAAACGCCCACGTCATCTTGGAACACGTCCCTGACGAGTCCGGATCCCAGCCGGTGAGCACGGCATGGAACGAGGGCGTGGTGCCGTGGGTGGTGTCCGCGCGGACCTCGGAGGCCCTGCGGGAGCAGGCGCGGCGGCTGGCTGGGCGGGTCGGTGCCGAGCCTGGTCTGTTGCCGGTTGATGTGGGGTGGTCGTTGGTGGTGTCGCGTTCGGTGTTTGAGCAT
>NZ_JBDJPF010000153.1:0-2008 GCF_054957865.1 Streptomyces xingningensis | reverse complement strand
TCAACAGCCAGCCCTCGTCCACCTTCCCCGCCCTCCTACGAAACCTCACAAGCGGTAGAGGCAGGCCGACCGTGACCGCGGCCCCACAGCCCGCCGACCTGGCGAGCCGACTGGCGGTGCTCCCAAAGCCCGAGCGGCACCGTATGGTCGTCGGTCTCGTTCGCGTCCAAGCCGCGACTGTCCTCGGCCACGCGGATCCGGAAAGCATCCACCCTGGCACCTCCTTCAAGGAGTTGGGCTTCGATTCGCTCACCGCGGTCGAATTGCGTAACCGCCTCGCCGCCGCCACGGGTCTTCGGCTGCCCGCTGGTCTCATCTTCGACCATCCGGACGCTGAGACACTGGCCGGCTACCTGGGCGGGGAGTTGGCCCTGGACGGGGAGGCGCTCTCGGGGCAGGACGCCACCGATCCGGTCCTCCGCGAGCTGGCCAGGCTTGAGACCACCATGTCCGCCGTAGCCGCCGAAGAGTTGGACTCGGCAACAGTGACCGCCCGTCTGGAGGCGCTGCTTGCCAAGTGGAAGACGGCGGTCGCCGCTGCCACTGGCAATGGCGTCGGCAATGCCGCGGAACGACTGGAGGTCGCCACCGCCGACCAAGTGCTCGACTTCATCGACAAAGAGCTGGGTGTGTGAACGACATGCAGGGCGCGCCAACCACGCTGAAGGCTGGGTGAATTTGCAATGGCGAGTGAAGACAAGCTGGTCGATTACCTCAAGCGGGTCGCCGCCGAACTGCATGACACCCGTCAGCGTTTGCGCGAGGTTGAGGAGCGGTACCAGGAGCCGGTGGCCGTGGTGGGTATGGCCTGCCGCTTCCCGGGCGGAGTGAGCAGCCCCGAGGAGCTGTGGGAGCTGGTCGCCTCCGGCAAGGATGCGATCGAACCGTTCCCCGGCGACCGCGGCTGGGACCTGGACGGCCTCTACCATCCGGATCCGGACCACCCCGGGACCTGCTATGTCCGCGAGGGCGGATTTGTCGACGGCGCCGCCGAATTCGACCCGGCGTTCTTTGGATTCAGCCCCCGGGAAGCCCTGGCAAGCAGCCCGCAGCTGCGTCTTCTGTTGGAAGCGTCCTGGGAGGCCTTGGAACGGGCCGGTATCGACCCGTCCACGCTGAAGGGCACCCAGGCCGGCGTCTATATGGGCGCGGCGACCACGGGGAACGTGGGCCAGGGCGACCCCTCGGGCAAGGCCACCGAGGGCTATGCGGGCAATGCGCCGAGCGTGCTGTCGGGCCGCGTCTCGTTCACCCTCGGCCTGGAAGGGCCCGCCGTCACGGTTGAGACGGCGTGCTCCTCGTCGCTGGTGGCGATGCACCTGGCGTGCCATGCGCTGCGGCAGGGCGAGTGCACGCTTGCTCTGGCGGGCGGAGTGACGGTGATGACGACGCCGGAGGTTTTCACCGGGTTCTCCCGGCAGCGCGGGCTCGCTCCCGACGGGCGGTGCAAGCCGTTCGCGGCCGCTGCCGACGGCACGGGGTGGGGTGAGGGCGTCGGCCTGGTGGTGCTGGAACGTCTCTCCGATGCGCGGCGCAACGGGCACAAGGTGCTTGCCGTTATCCGGGGGTCCGCCATCAATCAGGACGGCGCCAGCAACGGCTTCACTGCGCCCAATGGCCCGTCCCAAAGTCGGGTGATCCGGCAGGCGTTGGCCAGCGCCCGCCTGTCCACGGCCGAGATCGACGCCGTGGAAGCGCACGGCACCGGCACAAAGCTAGGCGATCCAATCGAGGCCGAAGCACTCCTTGCCACCTATGGGCGGAACCGCGAAGAGGACCGGCCGCTGTGGCTCGGATCCGTGAAGTCGAACATTGGCCACACCCAGGCCGCCGCCGGTGCCGCAGGCGTAATCAAGATGGTCATGGCCTTGCGGAATGGGATGCTCCCGGCCACCCTGCACGTGGACGAGCCCACCCCGCACGTCAACTGGCACGCCGGCGGCGTGCGGTTGTTGACGGAGGCGGTGGTGTGGCCGGAGTTGGGGCGGCCGCGTCGGGCGGGGGTGTC
>NZ_JBDJPF010000152.1:0-2119 GCF_054957865.1 Streptomyces xingningensis | reverse complement strand
TTGCCGTGTGCGGCCAGCAGATGCGCGATCCGGTTACCCCACCGATCCAACTCCCCGTAACCGATTCGCTGTTCCTGGCAGATGAGCGCCGTCGCATCCGGGTCCCGGGCGGCCTGTCGCCTGAACATGTCCGGCAGGGTCACCGGCGGGGTCGGCATCCGCGGTCCCTCCGCGACCGCCAGGACCTCGTCCCGTTCCTTGGCGTCCAGCAGGGGGAGGGTGCTCACTCTCCGGTCCGGTGAACGCACCATGTGGTCCAGGAGGTTGAGGTAGCGCTCGACGAGCCGCTCCACGGTCGCCGCCTCGAACAAGGCGGTGTTGTACTCGGCGCGGATGCTCATCCGCTCCTCGTCCTCCACGACGAACAGGGACAGGTCGAACTTGGCGGTGTCGCTGTCGCCGTCCATGCGCCGCAGGTCCAAATCCCCGATGCGGGGACGGGCGGCCTGGTCGCTCTCCAGGGCGAAGAGCACCTGGAAGATCGGATTCCGGCCGGGGGAGCGCTCCGGCCGGACCGTTTCGACCAGGGACTCGAAGCTGAACCGCTGGTGCTCGAAGGCGGCCAGACAGGTGGCCCGCGTCCGTGCCAGGAATTCGCCCACGGTGGGATCGCCGGACAGGTCGGCGCGCAGAACCAGGGTGTTGGCGAAGAAGCCGATCAGGTGGCGGAGTTCGTCGCGGTGGCGATTGCTGGTCGGCGTGCCGACCAGGAAGTCCGTCTGCCCGGTGTACCGGCCCAGTAGCGCCTGGAACCCGCTGAGCAGCATCATGTACGGCGTCGCGGCATGGCCCCGCGCCCCGGCCCGTACCGCCGCGGCGAGCGCCGCGGGGACCGGTTTGCGCACTGTCGCGCCGTGGAAGCTCTGCACCTGCGGCCGGGGGCGGTCGGCGGGCAGTTCAAGGACCAGGGGAGCGCCGCGGAGCGCGTCCGTCCAGAACCTTCGGTGCCGCTCGCAGCTCTCGCTCCGTTCCCATGCGCGCTGCCAGGCGGTGAGATCCGCGTACTGGACCGGGAGTTCCGGCAGGACGGGCTCGGCGCCCGCTCCGAATGCCCGGTAGCACTCCGAAAGTTCGCTCAGCAGCAGTGGGATCGACCAGCCGTCGGCGACGATGTGGTGCATGGTGACCAGTACGGCATGGCTTTGCTCGGCCAGGCGGAGCAGCGTCACCCTGAGCAGGGGAGCCTGGCCGAGGTTGAACGGCCGCCGGGCCTCCTGCCCGGAGATCCGGCGTATTTCGGCCTCGTGACGGGTCGGTGGTGAGTCGCTGAGGTCGGAGGCCGAGACGGTGATCTGCAATCCGGGGGTCACGACCTGTGCGAGGCCGCCGTCGCGATGGACGAAGTGGGTCCGCAGTGTTTCGTGACGTGCCACGATGTGGTTGAGAGAGCGCTGAAGGACCAGTCGGTCCAGCGGGCCGTCCACTCGGTAGGCGCCGTGCAGGTGATAGGCCGCTCCTCCGGCCGAGTCGAACTCCCGGAGGAACCAAAGCCGTTCCTGCCCCGATGAGGCGGGAAACACAAAGCACCCGGTCAGCGACGGATCATTATCGTTCATTCCGGGGTTCCTCCCTGGGCCGACGGCGTGAAGGGGACGCGGGGTTGCCGATGGATCGGCTCCGGGTCGGCGGGCCGCGGCGCGGAGCCGACGCCGGTCAGGTGCGTGGCCAGGGCCGCGATGGTCTGGTACTCAAAGACCAGCCATGGTTCGACCGTCACCCCGAAGTGTTCGCCGAGCTTCGCCGAGACTCGGGTTGCCAGCAGTGAATTCCCACCGAGTTCAAAGAAGTTGTCGAAGGCGCCCGGGGAGGTGGCGTCCAGCAGCGTGCGCCAGGTCGAGGCGATGAATTCCTCAGCGGCGTTCCGGGGCTCCACAAAGACCTGGCCGGATTCCGTGTCCGCGGCCTCCGGGTCGGGCAGGGCGCCTCGGTCGACCTTGCCATGGGGTCCCAGCGGCAGGCGGTCCATGAGCAGGAACCGTGCCGGGATCATGTACCGGGGCAGCAGCCCGGACAGATGCGCCCGCAGTTCGGGAACCCGCAGACCGTCCTCGACGGCCACGTAGGCGACCAGTTTTTGGTGGGTGTTTTGGCCGTGGGGTTGGACGATGGCGTCGTGGAT
>NZ_JBDJPF010000151.1:0-2287 GCF_054957865.1 Streptomyces xingningensis | reverse complement strand
GGGTCCTCACCTGCTGGCTCGCAAAGTCGGGTGGGTGTGCGTAACCACGTATGAGTGAGTGTCGTTGACACGGTGTGAATCTGACGGAGTGGGCGAAGACGCAGGGTGTGCACCCGCAGACCGCGTATCGCTGGTTTCGTGAGGGGACGTTGCCGGTACCGGCTCAGCGGGTCGGGCCGCGCACGATCCTGGTGAACGTGGAGGCCAACGCGGCGCCCGAGGTGGTGGGAGGTGTCGGCCTGTATGCCCGTGTCTCCTCCCACGACCAGAAAGATGATCTCGCCCGCCAGACGGCCCGGTTGTCCGAGTGGACTGCGAAGGCTGGTCACCGGGTGGTCCGGATCGAGTCCGAGATCGGCTCGGGGATGAACGGGGCCCGTTCAAAGGCCCGGCGTCTGCTGGCCGATCCACACGTGACCACCGTGGTGGTCGAGCACAAAGACCGCCTCGGCCGGATGAACGTCGAGCTGGTCGAGGCAGTCCTGTCCGCGACCGGCCGACGTCTGGTGGTGCTGGACGCCGGCGAGGTCGAGGACGACCTGGTGCAGGACGTCGTGGATGTGCTGACCTCGTTCTGCGCCCGCCTGTACGGCCGCCGGTCGGCAAAGAACCGTGCTCGTAAGGCGCTTGAGGCGGCCGGGCGTGGCTGAACCGAAGAAGCAGCTCCGCCCGGTCGGGGACCCCTTCGTAGCGGCAGGACCGTCGGGTGTGGCAGTACGCGACCGGCTGCGCCTGTCCACCGAGGACGAGAAAGTGCTGCGCCTGGTCGGCGAGCACCAAGGACGGTTGGCATCCCGCGATCTCAAGGTCCGCTGCGAGGCCGGGCACGATCACGACAACGACCACTGGGCGGCCCGTAAACGGGCGTTGACCGAGCAGTCCTCCTCGCGTATCGCCGGGGCGATCACGAAGGCCACCCATGACCAGTACGGGCTGGCCCGACGCTGCCTGCTGGCATACATCCAAAGCCTTGAAGCCGGTATCCGTACGCTGCGGCACCGGCTCTCCTTGCCGATCGGCGAGAGGGGCACCAAGCGCGCTCCGGGCGGCTACCGGTCAAAAGGCGAGTGGTTCCACAAGTCCCGGCGCCTGTCCTGCCTTGAGGCCCGTCTGGAGCAGGCCCGAGCCGACTGGGCCGCGGGACGCGTGCACGTGGTGCGCGGTGGCCGGCGGCTGCTCAAGAACCGGCACAACCTCGAAGCGGCCCAACTCACCGAATCCCAGTGGCGGGAACACTGGGAGGCCGAACGCTGGTTCCTCGCCGCCGACGGCGAGTCCGGGAAGCGTTTCGGCAACGAGACGATCCGCGTCACCCCCGACGGCGAGACCAGCATCAAGCTGCCCGCGCCGCTCGCCCACCTGGCCAACGCCGAGCACGGCCGGTACATCCTCGCCTCCACGGTCACTTTCGCGCACCGGGGAACCGAATGGCGGGACCGCATCACGGCGAACCGGGCCGTGGCCTACCGCATCCACCTCGACACCGAACGCGGCCGCTGGTACCTGACCGCGTCATGGCAGCGACCGGCCGTCAAGACCCTCCCGCTGGATTCGGCACGCGCCAAGGGCATGGTCGGCGTGGACACCAACGCCGACCACTTCGCCGCCTACCGACTCGACCCGCACGGCAACCCGACCGGCGACCCCCAGCAGTTCTTCTTCGACCTGTCCGGCACCGCGGAACACCGCGACGCCCAGATCCGGCACGCCCTCACCCGCCTGCTGCACTGGACCAAGCGATACGGCATCACAGCGATCGGGATCGAGAACCTGGACTTCACGAAGGAGAAGACCCGAGAGAAACACGGCCGCAAAAAGCGGTTCCGGCAGCTGATCTCCGGCATGCCGACGGGCAAGCTCAAGGCCCGGCTCGTGTCGATGGCAACCGAACACGGCCTCGCCATCGTGGCCGTGGACCCCGCCTACACCTCCACCTGGGGCGACGAGCACTGGCGCAAGCCCCTCACGAGCACCAAACGCACCATGACTCGCCATGACGCCGCTTCGGTGGCGATCGGCAGGCGCGCCCTCGGACACCCGATCCGGCGACGGACGGCACCGCCCCACGACGACCGGAGCGATCGCCGCGGGCATCGGACCGTCCAGACCGATCGTGGTGTCCCGGGGCGTGAGGAAGCCCGCCCCCGTATTCCCGGACCACGGACACGATCCGTGCAGCCGGATGCGGAGCGAAAGCGGGCGACCAGGGCACCCAAAACCGTTCGGGATGCCCGCAGTGACCAGGTGTGGGTCCAAGACTCACTCCTGCTCACTGAATAGGAACGGT
>NZ_JBDJPF010000150.1:0-2333 GCF_054957865.1 Streptomyces xingningensis | reverse complement strand
ATCAACAAACTCACCCGTCAAACTGTTCAACACCACATCCACACCCCGACCCCCCGTCAACCCCCGCACAACCCCCTCAAAACCCAGATCACGCGAAGACGCGCGATGCCCCGCATCAACACCCATCCCCTCCAGCACACCATGCTTGCCCTCACCCGCCGTCGCAAAGACCTCCGCCCCCACATACCGCGCAACCTGCACCGCCGCCATCCCCACACCACCCGTCGCCGCATGCACCAACACCGACTCACCCGCCCGCAAACCCCCCAAAACCACCAACCCAAACCACGCCGTCAAAAACGCCACCGGCACACCAGCACCCTCCCCCAACCCCCACCCCACCGGCACACCCACCAACAACCGCACATCCACCACAACCACTGAACCAAACGCACCCTCGAAGAGCCCCATCACACGATCGCCCACGGCGAACCCGGTCACATCGGGCGCCGTCTCCAACACGATCCCCGCACCCTCACCGCCCATCGCGCCGTAGGCGGGGACCATGCCCAACGCGACCAGGACATCGCGGAAGTTCACGCCTGCGGCGTGGACAGCCACCCGCACCTGGCCCGGCCCCAACGGCTCCAGCACCTCCGGGCAGGGCACAGCCGCCAGGTTGTCGAGCGTGCCCCCGACGCCGAGTTCGAGCCGCCACGCCGGTTCACCCGTGGGGGCAACCAGTTCGGCGGAGGGGGCGGCAGGCATGAGCCGCGGCACCAGCACCCGGCCCTCTCGGACGGCCAGTTGGGGCTCGTCCGTCGCAACGGCGTGACGGAGGGCCTCGGATTCGGCGCCCGCCACGTCAACATCGACCAGGACGAACCGGCCCGGATTCTCCGACTGGGCACTGCGGACCAGACCCCACACCCCCGCCGCAGCCGGATCAACATCCACACCCTCCCCAACAGCCATGGCATGCCGCGTCACCAACACCAGCCGGGCATCAGCAAACCTCGGCTCAGCCAACCACTCCTGCACCAAACCAAGCACCCACCCCACAACAGCCAACCCACCCTCCCCACCAGCCACCTCCACCACCACAACCGACGGCACCTCACCCAACGCAGCCAAACCCCCAACATCACGCCCCAAAGTGACCCACCGCACACCCGCCGACCCACCGACCACCGAAACCGGAACCCACTCCACCACGAACAACCCATCAACACACCGACGCTGCACCGCCGCAAACCCCGACGCAGCCACCGGACGCATCTGAACAGACCCCACCGTGAGCACCACAGCCCCGGACAGATCAGTCACCACCAAACCCAACTCCCGGTCACCGAGCCGAACAATCCGCACCCGGACAGACCCGGCCCCAACCGCATACAACGACACCCCACCCCACACAAACGGCACCCACAACTCCCCACCACCCGCGTCGGCGGCAAGGCGGTCGGCCAGCACGGGGTGGAGCGCCGCGTCGAGCAGGGCGGGGTGGATACCGAGGCCTCCACGTTCACCCGCCTGCTCCGGCAAGGTCACCTCGGCCAGCAGGTCGGAACCATGCCGCCACACCGCACGCAGACCCTGGAACGCGGGACCGTACTCATAACCCGCAGCCGCAGCGTGCTCGTAAAGGCCGCCGATATCGAGCGGTTCCGCGTCGACAGGAGGCCACGCCCCGGCCGGTTCCACGGGCTGCGTGTTGGTCTCGGCGCCGAGGAGGCCGGTCGCGTGGCAGATCCACTCCGCATCCGCTTCGTCGGGACGGGTGTACACCTGCACATCGCGGCGTCCGTCTTCTGCGAGGGCGCCCACGGCCACTTGGACGCGGAGCCCGCCGGAGTCGGGCAGTACAAGTGGCGCCTGCAACGTCAGCTCTTCGACCGTGGCGCAGCCCGCCTCATCGGCGGCCCGCAACGCCCACTCCACCAGCACCGCACCGGGCAACAGCACCGTCCCGGACACCACATGGTCAGCCAGCCAAGGGTGCGACTGGCGGGAGATCCGCCCAGTCAGGAGGTACGAGTCACCGTCGGCCGGGCGTACGGCTGCGCCGAGCAGCGGGTGCCCGGAGGAGACAAGACCCAGCCCCGTTGCGTCCCCGCCCCCGGCCTTGGCGGACAGCCAGAAACGCTGCCGCTGGAACGGGTACGTAGGCAACGCCACCACCCCCGGCGCCAAGTCCCCCGGGAACCACGACGACCAGTCGACCGGATCGCCAGTGGTGTGCAACCGGGCGAGGGCATGGGTGAACGCCTGCACCTCGGGCTGCTTGCCTGTCAGCGCGGCGACTGCGATCGGGTCGGGCGCGCCATCCACCTCGTCCAGCGTCTGCTGGACGGCGGAGGTCAGCACCGGGTCGGGGCCGAGCTCCAGATAAA
>NZ_JBDJPF010000149.1:0-2411 GCF_054957865.1 Streptomyces xingningensis | reverse complement strand
TACCCACCCGCTGACCACCCTGCCCACTGAACAACCACACCACCTTGCCCGGGACTACAGCCCCGGAATCACCACACACAACCCCGGAATGCACACCCCCACCAGCCAACGCCCGTGCAGCCGCAACCAATTCAGCACGACCCTCCCCCAACAACACCGCCCGACGCTCAAACACCGCACGCGACTTCACCAACGACCAGCCCACTTCGGCCGGAGTCAGGCCGGGGTCGGCCTCGACATGATCGGCGAGACGACGGGCCTGTTCACGCAGAGCCTCCGGGCTACGGGCCGACACCACCCACGGCACCGGACCGGCCATGGGCTCGGAGACGGCGTCGGCCTCGGAAGCTTCCGACGGCGCCTGCTCCAGGATGACGTGGGCGTTGGTGCCACTGATCCCGAAGCCGGACACGCCTGCTCGGCGCGGATGGCCCGTCTCCGGCCACCCGACGGGCTCGGTGAGCAGACGCAGCCCGCCCGACTCCCAGTCCACGTGCGGGGTGGGCCGGTCCACATGGAGGGTGGCCGGGAGGGTGCCGTGCCGCATCGCCATGAGCATCTTGATCACGCCCGCGACTCCGGCAGCCGCCTGGGTGTGGCCGATGTTGGACTTGACCGAACCGAGCCACAGCGGCCGACCCTCGGGCCGGTCCCTGCCATACGTGGCCAGCAGGGCGTTGGCCTCGATCGGGTCACCAAGGGTCGTACCGGTACCGTGCGCTTCGACCACGTCCACTTCGGCCGCCGTGACGCGGGCGTTCTCCAGCGCGTGCCGGATCACCCGCTCCTGCGCCACATCGCTGGGCGCGGTCAGGCCGTTGCTGGCGCCGTCCTGGTTGACGGCCGAGCCACGGACGAGGGCGAGCACCTGGTGTCCATTGCGCCGAGCGTCGGAGAGCCGCTCCAACAACACCAGCCCAACACCCTCCGAGAAACCCGTACCGTCGGCGGCCGCCGCGAAGGCCTTGCAACGGCCGTCCGGCGCCAGGCCTCGCTGCCGTGAGAACTCCACGAACGCGGTCGGCGTGGCCAGTACGGTGACCCCGCCGGCCAGCGCGAGCGAGCAGTCGCCCTGGCGCAGCGCCTGGCCGGCCAGATGGATCGCCACCAGCGACGCCGAACACGCGGTGTCCACCGTCACCGCGGGCCCTTCCAGGCCGAATGTGTACGCCACGCGGCCGGAGATCACACCGGAGAGGGTGCCCGTGGTGGCGTACCCCTCGATCTCCTCGGGCATTCGCGACCCGGACATGTAGTCCTGGCTGGATATGCCCGCATACACGCCGGTGAGGCTGCCCTTGAGCAACGTCGGGTCGATTCCCGCCCGTTCGAACAGTTCCCAGGATGCCTCCAGCAGGACCCGTTGCTGTGGGTCGGCGGCCAGTGCCTCCCGGGGGTTGATCCCGAAGAACCCGGCATCGAACCGGGTGGCCTCCCGCAGGAACCCGCCCTCGCGGACGTAACTGGTGCTGCTGTGGCCCGGGTCGGGGTGGTGAAGGCCGTCCAGGTCCCAGCCGCGGTCGTCGGGGAACGGTTCGATCGCGTCCTTGCCGGAGGCAACCAGCTCCCACAGCTCCTCGGGGCTGTTCACCCCGCCGGGGAACCGGCAGGCCATGCTCACCACGGCGATGGGTTCCCGCTGCTGCTCCTCCACCTCCCGCAGGCGCTGACGGGTTCGTCCGAGATCCGCCGTCACCCGCTTCAGATACTGGCGAAGCTTGTCCTCCGTACCACCCGAAGCATTCGATCCAGCCATCACACCCGGCCTGCTACCCGACATGCGGTCCTCGTTCCTGATCAAGAAGGCAGTTCCCGGTCGATCAATTCGAAGAGCTCATCGTCAGACGCGGACTCCAGGACGTCGTCGTCCATGGCCTCGCCGCTGTCGCCCGTACTGTCGCCACCCAGCCGCCACAGCAGGGTCTCCAGGCGCTTCATCAGTCGGCCGCGCGTGTCATCATCGGGAGCGATTCCGGTCAACGCCGCTTCCAGCCGCTCGAGTTCGCCGAACGCGGGCGCCGCCGGGTCGGCCGCTGCCGGGCTCAGCTGTTCGCGCAGGTCCTCGGCGATGGCGGAGGGGGTGGGGTGCCGGAAGATGAACGTGGCGGGCAGCCGGAGCCCGGTGGCGGCGGCCAAGCGGTTGCGCAGCTCCACTGCGGTGAGCGAGTCGAAGCCCAACTCCTTGAATGGAACGTCGGTATGGACGGCGCCGACGTCGGTGTGCCCCAGGACCACGGCCGCGTTGACACACACCAGCTCCAGCAGGGCGCGATGCTGCTCCTCCGGTGACAATGTCGCAAGACGGCCGGCCCAGTCCGTCTGCGGCTGCTCGGCGGCAGCGGGACGGATCGGCCCGCCGCTTGTGAGGTTTCGTAGGAGGGCGGGGAAGGTGGACGAGGGCTGGCTGTTGA
>NZ_JBDJPF010000148.1:0-2598 GCF_054957865.1 Streptomyces xingningensis | reverse complement strand
GAGCTCACCGAGGGTATGGACCGGCTCACCGGGGAGGCCGACCGCTATGTCACCTCCGGCTTCGCGGGCGCGGCCTGGCATCTGATCGAGGCGGTCGCCAAGGACGTCAACGACGATCGGGCGCTGCTGCTCATCTGCCGGGATTGAGGGAATTCCGGCGGTTCGTGGCATGGCTGATTCCGATGCCCACGGCTGCGTCAGCTTCGTAACTCTGTTGTCACTCCAACTACCCTTCCCGATATAGCTGTTTGAGTCATCGAAAACCGCCTGTGGCGGGACGGGGGTGAGCTCATGAAGTTTGACATGGGGCAGACGACGCTGTCCGACCTGGTCACATCGACCCAGGGGTCGCATGGCGACCTGGGCGCGCTGATCCGGCAACTGATCGCGGCCGCACAGCCGCTGGAGGGGAAGTTCAACGGAGCGGGCCGGGTCGCGTTCGACCGGTTCAAGGAGCACTCGGACCAGGTCGCCGCCGACCTCAACCACGCACTGGCCGCGATCCTCGGCGGTCAGGCCGGCATGGACACCTCGTTCGTCGAGGGCGAGCACGAACACGCGGACAACGCACAGCAGCAGATGGCGGCGGCGAACTTCGACGCGGCCCGCTTCTCGGGACGGCAGGGGGTCTGACATGGGCAGCACGGACCGGCGCAGCTATGACCTCGGCGCCTCGACCGAGGTACAGACCTCGCTGCAGGGCATCGTCTCCCGGCTGGAGGGACTGCTGAACGACCGCGACGCGGCGGTGAAGGCGGCCATGTCCAACTTCCAGGCCGACGGCGTCTCCGACCAGTACCACGACAAGGAACTGCGCTGGAACCGGGCGGCCACCGAGGTGCGCCAGATCATCCATCTGCTGCGCACCACGATGGAGAAGAACGACGCCACGGCACAGCACACCCTGACGAGGGCGAAGGCCGCCGTCGACAGCATCGGCTGACCGGACGGTAAAGGGGGCTTCGAGGGGGCTTCATGGATCCCGGGTGGGACATCGATGTCCACGGCGTGGTCGGCGTGCTCAACGACACCAGGTCGGCGGCGGGCGAGGTGCAGGGCGAAGTCAATGCCTACATCGAGCACTTGGCGTCGGCGGGCAAAAACGCGGGCACCGTGGCCGAGGGCGGTCATGGCCCGGAGGCGGGCTTCGTGGTGACGGCGGCCCTGGCCGAGTTCGCCCAGCACCTGCAGGACGAGCTGCTGTTCATCGCGGCCCGGGCCGGCAAGTCGATCCAGGGCGCGGAGCTGGCGGCCCTGCACTACGTCGAGGGCGACCTGAAGATGGCGGCCCAGGCCCAGCACGACGCACTGCAGGCCCCCGACCTGGAAAAGCTCAAGGCCGAGGCGCAGGCCGGGGCCGAGGGGGGCGGGGGGAGGAAGTAGTGCTGGAACTGTCGAAGATTCCACAGTTCACCGGGAATCTCGAGGCGCTGGACGAGGACATCGGGGCGTTGCGGAAGGACGCCCATGCCATTCGCTCCACGGGTGCGGCCGTTCATTCCAAGTTCCAGGGACTGTCGGCGTATTACCACGCCCCGGAGGCGGGGCAGCTGTTCGCGACGACGCTGCCGGTGCGGCAGAAGGCGGATGATTTCGCCGGAAAGCTGGAGAAGGTCGCGGCCGCCTTGCGTGAGTACGAGGGCGAAGTCCGGCCGCTGGTGGAGAAGCTGAAGGCGTTACGGCTGCAGGCCGTGGCCTTTCTGAACAAGATCGACGGCGATCACGGGTGGCGCCGTCACCAGAAGAACGTCGACGAGAACAACCGCATCTCCGAGGACATCACCAGTGCGTATCACGCGTTCCAGGAGGCGGAGCGCCGGTGTCACAACAAGATCACCGCTCTGATCGACGGTGGTACGCGGTTCATTGAGGATGACGGCTCGCACGGGCCGGCCATGTACGGGCTGTCGGCCGACACCCTTGAGCATGCCAAGGTGCCTTGGGGTACCCCGGTGGACCGGAAGCGTGAGTGGTACGAGAGCGCCTTGCACGGCGTCAAGTCTTTTGTCTGGGACGGCGTGGTCGTCGATGGCGTCTGGGGCACCGTCAAGGGCCTGGGCAGGCTGGCCGGGGTCGACGGCTGGGACCAGATGGGGGATGCCTGGAAGGGGCTCGGCAAGACCCTGGCCGGCACCGTCGCGCTCGGCATCCCGCAGCCCGCCAAGATCCTCAACAGCTTCTCCTCCATGCCGGGGATGGGCGGGATGGGCAGGGTCGAGGACCCGAAGTTCATCCGGGAGTCCAAGCAGGCGGCGATCGACGCGGGCAAGTCGCTGGTGTCCTGGGACGAGTGGCGCAAGAACCCCCAACGCGCGGCGGGCGGCGCCGGCTTCAACCTCGGCACCCTCTTCACGGGCGCGGGCACGGCCACAAAGGCCGGCACGGCCGGCAAGCTCGGCAAGGTCGTCACGGTGGCGGCCAGGACCGGCAGGTACATCGACCCGATGACCTATGTCGCCAAGGGCACCAGCCTGACGGTGGGCAAGGCCCTCAGCAAGCTGCCGGCGCTGCCGAAGGTGGGCGCCCTGGCGGATGCGCTGAGGGACGGGCTGCCGGGCGCGCACCGGCTGCCCGACGGGACGGTCGAGCTGCCGAGGG
>NZ_JBDJPF010000147.1:0-2614 GCF_054957865.1 Streptomyces xingningensis | reverse complement strand
CCGCACCATCGACCTCCCCACCTACCCCTTCCAACACCAGCGCTACTGGCTGGACGCGGACGAAGTCGGTGACATACGAGCGGCCGGGCTACTGCGGTCGGGGCACCCGATGTTGCCGGCTGCCGTGGCGCTGGCCGATGGTGGATTCGTGCTGACCGGACGCCTTTCATCCGGTGGCGGCTGGCTGGCCGATCACGTGGTGGCCGGGGCGGCACTGGTGCCGGGGGCGGCGCTGGTGGAGTGGGCGTTGCGGGCCGCCACCGACGCGGGTTGCGGCACCGTGGGTGAGCTGGCGTTGCAGGCGCCGCTCGTACTGCCGGAGTCCGGAGGCCTTCAGGTCCAGGTGGCCGTGAACGGGCCGGACAACGACGGCAGGCGCCAAGTTCAGGTGTTCTCCCGCCCCGACCAGGACGACGATCTCGGTGGCGATGTGGAGTGGGTGGGCCACGCCATCGGCGTGCTGAGCCCTGAGCCGTCCGGTGGTCCCGAGAGGCTGACCGGTGCGTGGCCTCCGGCGGGCGCTGAGCCGGTGGGCATCGGGGACCTGTACGAGCGGGCCGCCGCCTCGGGCTACGAGTACGGCCCGGCGTTCCAGGGGCTGCGCGCGGTCTGGCGGCACGGTTCCGACCTGCTGGCTGAAGTGGAACTGCCCGAACGGGCCGGGGAGCGGGACGGCTTCGGCATTCATCCCGCCCTGCTCGACGCGGCATTGCATCCAGCGCTGCTCATCGAGGAGGAGGCAGACGGACCGGACGCGGGAGTGCGGTTGCCGTTCGTCTGGAGTGGAGTGACCCTATGGGCCTCCGACGCCACCACTGTGCGGATCCGGCTC
The DNA here is from genome assembly GCF_054957865.1 of Streptomyces xingningensis. Classification (NCBI taxonomy): domain Bacteria; kingdom Bacillati; phylum Actinomycetota; class Actinomycetes; order Kitasatosporales; family Streptomycetaceae; genus Streptomyces; species Streptomyces xingningensis. The sequence goes on along the minus strand of NZ_JBDJPF010000147.1, from coordinate 1,782 downwards.
TCCCTCCAACAGCGGGGGACGGACGAGCCGGGGCTGCGGATCGTGATGACGGACGCCGTCGGCGAGCCCGTGCTCACCGCCGAAGCCGTGGTGTTGCGTCAGGCCGACCCGGCTCAGCTACGGCCCGTCGGCGGCGGCCGGGCGGATGGCTTGTTCACCGTCGACTGGACACCATTGTCGGAGACGGACAAGACGGATGAGCCCGACGATCGCCACTGGACGCTGATCGGCCCGGAGCAGCCGCCGTGGGCCGGATCCGGAATTGTCCGTCACCTCGACCCGACGGCACTGGCGGACACGGACGCGGCCCCGTCCACGACACTCGTGGACCTGACCACGCTCGAAACGAACGCCGACGGCCTGTCCCACACCCAACGAGCACTGCGACTCCTCCAGACCTGGCTGGCTGAGCCCCGCCTGGCCGACACCCACCTGGTGCTGGTCACCCGCCACGCCGTCCCCATCCCCTCGAACGACGACGAAACGGCCACCGCCGAGCCGAATCCGGCCGCCGCCGCCATCTGGGGCCTGGTCCGCAGCGCCCAGGCCGAGCACCCGGGCCGTTTCACCCTCCTCGACCTCGGTGCGGATGCCGACACGGCGGCTGTGTCCCGAGCGGTCCGGGCAGCGTCGCCTGGGAACGACGAGCCGCAACTCGCCGTGCGTGGTGGCCGCGTCCTGGTCCCCAGGCTGAGGCGTGCCAACACCGACGAAGCGGAAGCGGAACCGACCGCCGTCCTGGATCCGGACGGCACGGTCCTGATCGCCGGCGGCACCGGCATGATCGGCGGTCTTGTCGCCGAGCACCTGGTCCGCAGTTGGCAGGTCCGGCATCTGCTGCTGACGAGCCGTCAAGGCCTGGACGCCCCTGGCGCCCGAGAACTGGCCGAACGACTGACCGGCCTCGGTGCCCAGGTGAACGTCGTCGCCGCCGACCTGACCGACGCGGAGGTCGTGACGGGGCTGGTCACGGACATCGACCCCGCGCACCCGCTGACCGGCGTCATCCATGCCGCCGGGGTGATGGGCGATGCCGTCGTCACCTCGCAGACGCCCGAGCTGCTGGCTCCCGTCTGGGCGGCGAAGGCCGCGGTCGCCGCCAACCTGGACGCGGCCACCAGGGGTGCCCCGCTGGGCATGTTTCTGATGTTCACCTCGGCGGCCGGTGTGCTGGGCAACGCGGGCCAGGCCGGTTACGCGGCCGCCAACGCATTTGTGGACGCCCTGGCGGCTCGCCGCCGCGCCGACGGCCTGCCCGGTCAGTCGGTGGCCTGGGGGCTGTGGGCGCGGGCCAGCGCGATGACACGGCAGTTGGACGAGACGGACCTGGCGCGGCTGAGCGGCATCGGCATGCGGCCCCTGCCGGAGAAGCGGGGCCTGGCCCTGCTGGACACGGCGTGCCGTACGGGCGCCCCACTGCTGGTGGCAGCGGACATCGACCTGCGCGGCCTCATGGATGAGCCGCCCGCCGTGCTGCGCGGCCTCGCCGGGGCCCGAATACGGCGCAGGGCAGCAGCCGGCGGCGGCGCCGACAAGGCCGCGCTCGACTCTCGGCTGGCGGGTCTGGACGCGCCCGCCCGGCGCGCCGCGCTCATGGACGTGGTGCGCGAGTGCGTGGCAGCCGTCCTTGGCCACCGGTCGGCGGCGGACGTCGCGACCGAAGGAACGTTCAAGGAGCTCGGTTTTGACTCCCTCACGGCCGTGGAGCTGCGCAATCGGCTCTCGGTGGTGAGTGGTCTCCGGCTGCCCGCCACGCTGGTGTTCGACCACCCGACGCCGCGC
>NZ_JBDJPF010000146.1:0-2657 GCF_054957865.1 Streptomyces xingningensis | reverse complement strand
CCACCCTCCGCCGCGACCAGGACGACCGCACCCAACTCGCCCACGCCCTGGCCACAGCCTTCACCGCCGGAGTTGCAGTCGACTGGACCCGCTGGTACCCCACTGACCCCACCCCCCGCACCGTCGACCTCCCCACCTACCCCTTCCAACACCAGCGCTACTGGCTGAATGTCTCCAGTGGCCGTGACGGGGACCCGACCGGGCTTGGTCTCGCTTCGTCAGGGCATCCCTTGCTGGGGGCCTCCGTTGGGCTGGCCGATGGCGGGATTCATCTGCTCACCGGGCGGCTGACCAGGCAGTCCGGCCCCTGGCTGGCCGATCATGTGGTGGCCGGTGCCACGCTGGTGCCGGGGGCGGTGCTGGTGGAGTGGGTGTTGCGGGCCGCCGACGAGGCGGGCTGCGCCACCGTCGAGGAGTTGGCGTTGCAGGCCCCGCTCGTGCTGCCGGAGTCCGGCGGGGCCCGGATCCAGGTTGTTGTGGGCGTGGCGGACGAGGACGGCAGGCGCCCAGTCCGGGTGTTCTCCCGCCCCGACCACGACCAGGGTCACGACGAACCCGACCAGCCGTGGACGACCCACGCCACCGGCGTACTGAGCCCCGAGCCCGCCGCCGAGGCCCAAGGGTTGGGTGGTCCGTGGCCCCCGGCCGACGCCGAGCCGGTTGATGTGGACGCCTTCAACATGGATATGGCGGCGGCTGGTTACGGTTATGGCGCCGCTTTCCAGGGCGTGCAGGCGCTGTGGCGGTACGGCGATGAGGTGCTCGCAGAGGTGGTACTGCCGGAGGAAGCCGGTGACCCGGATGGGTTCGGCATTCACCCGGCGCTGCTTGACGCCGCCCTGCAGCCCGTGGCGCTCCTGGTGGACAGGGCTGACGACGGCCGGGTGTTGCTGCCGTTCGCCTGGAACGGGGTGTCGCTGCACGCCGTGCGGGCCACCACGGTCCGAGTTCGGGTTTCCCTCCTCGGGCAGGGCATCGAGCAAGGGATGCAGGTGACGGTGGCCGACGCGGCCGGCGCTCCCGTGCTGAACGTCGCCTCTCTCCAGGCCCGTCCGGCTGAGCCGGGCAGCTTGGGTGCGTCGGTCGGGCGGGCAGAGCGGGGGCTCTTTGGCATCGACTGGACCGTACTCCCCGCCCACCCCGCGGCCGATGAGGTGGAGTGCGCGATGCTGGGCCGGGACGTACCGGACTTGGCCGCGCTCGGCGACGTTCCCCCGGTGGTGATCGCACCGGTGGCCGAGAGCGAGGATGGCCTGGACGTCGCCGGACGCGCACTGGCGCTGGTGCGGGAGTGGCTGGCCGAGCCGAGGTTCGCCGATGCCCGGCTGGCGCTGGTCACGCGGCACGCCATGCCCGTCGAGGAGGGCGCGGACGTCGACCCGGCGGCCGCGAGCGTATGGGGCCTGGTCCGCAGCGCCCAGTCGGAGAATCCGGGGCGCATCCTGCTCATTGACATCGACCTCATTGACCTCGATGACAACTCTGACGCTGTCGCCCAAGTGGTGCGCCAGGCCCTGGCGGCCGATGAACCTCAGGTGGCGGTGCGGGCCGGGCAGATTCTGGTGCCCCGTCTCGTCCGCTCGACCGTCGTACCCGAACGGGACGCGGCCGAGGGGCTCGACCCGGACGGCACCGTCCTGGTCACCGGCGGCACCGGGGTACTGGGTGCACTGGTGGCCGAACACCTGGTGCGGGCATGGGGGGTACGGCATCTGGTGCTCGTCGGCCGCCGCGGCCTTGAGGCCGACGGTGCACGGGAGTTGGTGGCGCGGCTGGGCGAACTGGGCGCCGATGTCTTCGTGACGGCGACCGATGTGAGCGACCTGGACGCTGTGGTGGCGCTGGTCGCGGGCGTCGACGCCGCGCACCCGCTGACGGGGGTGGTGCACGCCGCCGGTGTCCTCGACGATGCGACGGTTGCCGCCCAGACCCCTGACCGCCTCGCCCGGGTGTGGGCCGCCAAGGCGGGCGCTGCCCGGAACCTGCACACGGCCACCGCCGGAATGCCCCTCGGTATGTTTGTGGTGTTCTCCTCGGCAGCTGCCGCTCTGGGCAGCCCGGGACAGGCCAACTACGCGGCAGCGAACACCTATTGCGACGCCCTGATGGCCCACCGCCGGGCGTCCGGGCTTCCTGGTCTTTCCGTGGGCTGGGGCCTGTGGCAGGCCACCAGCGGTATGACCGAGCACCTCGGCGCCGCGGACCTGGCCCGGATGCGGCGCACCGGATTCACCCCCCTTACCACTGAACGCGCTCTCGCTCTCTTCGACGCCGCCAAGCGGCAGGACCGGGCGTTCGTGGTGGCGGCGGAACTGGACCCGGGCGCCGCCGCCGGCGATAGCGCGTCTCCGCTGCTGCGCAGACCAGCCGGGCGGGGACGGCGCCGACTGGCCGCCGGGTCCACGCCCGAGGGTGCGTGGGCATCCCGGCTGGCGGGGCTGGACGCGGCCGCGCGGCTGGAGACCGTGCTGGCCGTCGTCCGCGAGTATGTGGCCGTCGTCCTGGGCCATGGGTCACCGGCCGAGGTGCGGGTCGGCACGCCGTTCAAGGAGCTCGGTTTTGACTCCCTCATGGCCGTGGAGCTGCGCAATCGGCTCTCGGCGGTGAGTGGTCTCCGGCTGCCCGCCACGCTGGTGTTCGACCACCCGACGCCGCGC
>NZ_JBDJPF010000145.1:0-2971 GCF_054957865.1 Streptomyces xingningensis | reverse complement strand
GGATGCTGAACGGAAAATCGATCTTCGGGAGGGCAGACGGCAGCATCCGGGCCGCTTGCGGACCGGATGTCGGTGGGGCGGGCGGTCAGGCTGCTGTCGGGGTGAGGGCGACCTGGTGGCCGAGGGCCTGGAGCTGGCGGACGAGATCGCGGGTCTTGCGGGCTGGATTGAGATGGCGCTGGTGCCAGTCAGCGCCCAGCTCCTGGTAGGAGGCGCCGGGGTCGTTGATCAGGTGCCAGGCGATGACGAGTATCGAGCGGGCGACGGCAACGAGGGCTTTGGCGTGTCCGCGGCGTTTGACGATGCGGCGGTAGCGGGCGCCGAGGAAGGTGTTCGTGCGGGCGGCGGCGTTGGCGGCTTCGCCGAGCGCGCCCTTGAGCCAGGGGTTGCCCTGCCCGGCCGGGCCCGCGGTGTTCTTCGCGCCGGACTGGATGGTGCGGGGGCACAACTTCGCCCAGGACACCAGGTGTTCAGGGGTAGGGAAGCGGCTCATGTCCGCACCGATCTCGGCGAGGATGATCTGCGCGGTGGTCGGCCCGATGCCGGGAACGGCATCCAGACGCTCTGCCAGAACCCGTGCACTCACTGTGGTGGTCGGCTCGTCGCCGGTGCCCGGGCCGTCGTGCGGGGTGGCGATCTCCTCCAGCGTCCGGGCGATGAGCCGGTCGAGCTCGTGGATCTGGCCGGTCAGATGGTCGACGGTGGAAAGCAGCACCCCGAGCAGCCGCGCGTGGTGGTCTTCGAACTGACCGGTGAGAGCCTCGGCCAGGACTGTCTTCTTCTTGACGAGACTGCCCTGCGCCAGCTCAGCGAGGGCACGGGGGTTGCGTTCGCCGGCGACCATGGCGTTCATCATGGCCCGCCCCGACAGGCCGAACAGATCCGAGACGGCTCCGGACAGCTTGATCTGCGCGTCCTGCAGGGCCTTGTCCACGCGGTGCTTGTGACGGGTGCGTTCCTGGACGAACACCGTGCGGGTCCGGGTGAAGTCCCGCAGCTGCCGGACCGGTTTGGGCGGAACGAACGAGGCGCGGACCATGCCGCGTTCGGCGAGCTTGGCCAGCCAGACCGCGTCCAACTTGTCGGTCTTGGGCCGCCCCGGGACATTCTTGACGTCCCGCGCGTTCACGAGCCAGCACTCCAGACCACGGGCCTCCAGCAGATAGAAGAACGGGCGCCAGTACGAGCCCGTCGCCTCCATCACCACCCGCTCGACACCCTGGCAGACCAGCCGGTCACCGAGCTCCAGGATCGCGTTGGTCGTCGAGGCGACCGTCCAGACCTGCTGGACACGGCGCCCCTCGATGGTGTCGTGCGGGACGCGCAGGCAGACCATCCCCGACGCCTTGGCGATATCGATCGCCGCGACCCTGGCGACCGTCCCGTCGTCGTGGTCCTCTCTCAATTCCTCCATGGCGGGCCCCCTGTTGTGCTGGTGCGGGCGGGGCTGCCCGGGGAGCCTGAGGGGAACGGAGAAGCTGATCGGCGTGCTCAAGGCAACAGTGTGCGGCCCCTCGGACGGCTCCCTCACCAGACTCCTATGCGGGCTCACAGCCCAAACATCAAGCGGCGTCGGCGGACAGCCCACGTACCGATTTTCACGTCCGCGAGGCGTCATCCGCAGGTGAACGGCTGACTCCTATGGATGTCAAGCCGCAGGAGCGAGGTCGGTTTGGGTGATTCGTTCGGTTGGTGTGCTGGTCAGGGCGCGGTAGATCTCGCGGGCGACGAATCGCTTGAGGCAGCGCATGATGTCCTTCTTCGACAGTCCTTCCTTGGTGCGGCGTTCCACGTAGGCGCGGGTGCGTTCGTCGTAGCGCATGCGGACCAGGACGATGGTGTGCAGGGCGTTGTTCGCGGCCCGGTCGCCGCCGCGGTTGAGGCGGTGGCGGTGGGTGCGGCCGGATGATGCCGGGATCGGGGCGACGCCGGCCAGGTGCGCGAACGCGCCCTCCGAGCGCATGCGCTCGGGGTTGTCCCCGGCTGAGGCCAGCAGCTGGCCGGCGGTCTCCGGCCCGACACCGAACAGCTCCAGCAGTTGCGGGGCGGCCTGCTTGACCAACGGGCCGATCTCGGCGTCCAGTTCAGCGATCTCCGTGTCCATGGCCTGGTGACGGCGGGCCAGGCGCCGCAGCGAGGCCCGCGTGGCCGCCAATGGGCGGGAGATGTCGTCGCCGGGCCGCAGCCGGGCCAGGGTGCGTATCAGCGCGGCCCGGTCCAGCCCCGCGACCTGTTCACGCAGCATCGCCGGGGCGGAGACCAGCAGATTGCGGATCTGGTTCATCGCCTGGGTGCGGGCCTTGATGGCACTGCGGCGCGCGATCCGCAGCACCCGCACGGCCTCGACCATGCCGTCGCGGCTCTTGGGGATGCCGGTGGCCCGCCCGGAGAGCACTGCGGTTGCGGCGGCGTAGGCGTCGATCGGGTCGGACTTGCCCTTCATCCGGCGGGTCTTGCGGTCCGGCCGGTCGACGTCGGTGACCGTGACTCCGGCCGCAGTCAGGACCCGCGCGAGCTCGGCTCCGTAGGCGCCGGTGCCTTCCACGCCGACCGCGGTCAGCGTGCCGTGCGAGCGCATCCAGTCCAGCAGGTCCCGGTAGCCGCGGATGGTCGCGGGGAACTCCCGGTCGGCCAGGTGCCGGCCGAGCGGGTCGATCACGGCCGCGTGGTGAGTCAGGCCGTGGGTGTCGACTCCGCCGGTGATCTCTGGACCGTCGTGCGTCATGCTGGTCATGTCCGTCCTTGCCGCTTGTCCGAGCCGAGGGCGGCACGCGCCGGTTGGGCGGGTGGACAAGACAGTGACGGGGCTTCTGGACCAAGCTCCTATGAGGTCACAAACGCCCGTCCGGCCGCGTGCGTGGCGGTCCCGCCGACGAGCCGACAAATCCCAAACAGGACAGTCAACGACGTCAGTCAGAGGGTGAGTCAGGCTCATCAGCAGAACCACCAGTCACATCATCACTGTCAGAGG
>NZ_JBDJPF010000144.1:0-3354 GCF_054957865.1 Streptomyces xingningensis | reverse complement strand
ATGTTGTTACCTGGACACCTCACGCCCCGTTAGCTCAGAGGGGCGGCAAAGTGGGCCGTCGGACGGGGCTGTTCCGGAGGTGGCCGTGCGGGTCCTGCACCAGCGGCGCGAGGACGGCTCGTACCGGGTCGAGCTGCTCGACGAGGCGGGCGATCCGATTGAGGTGGTCTCGGGATTCCTGCGGTTCCTGGCCGCACGGGACTGCTCGCCGAACACGCGCGTGTCGTACGCGTACGACCTTCGCCACCTGTGGCGGTTCTTCGGCGAGCGTGGCCTGACCTGGGACGTGTTCGCCCCGCCGCACGCGATCCCGCTGCTGGAGTACCTGCGCACGGTCCCGTCCCGTCGCCCACGGCAGCGCATGGTGCTCACCGTCGCGACGGCCGATGCGGGCGGTCCGGGCACGAAGCTCGCGGCGACCACGGTCAACCGGATCCTTGCGGCGGTGTCGTCGTTCTACGAGTACGCCATCCTCGCCGGCCTGTTGGACCGCGCCAACCCCATCGAGAAGCGCCCGGACCCCGCCTTGCAGCGGGTCTCCGAGAGGCACCGCCCGTTCATGGGGCGAGCCAGCCGCCAGCGGCCCGTCCGCCGCGCGGTGCGGGTCAAGACCGTCCAGGCCCTGCCTCGCCCGCTGGACGACGCCCAGGTCGAGGCCCTGCTCGCCGAGCTGCGATCGGTACGCGACCGGGCCATGGTGCTGCTGATGCTCCAAGGCGGCCTGCGGCCCGGCGAGGCCCTCGGGCTCCACATGGAGGACATCGCCTACGGGCGCCGCCGGGTGGTAGTCCGCCACCGCGACGACCATCCCAAGGGCGCCCGGTCGAAGTCACGCTACGAGCGTGTGGTGGACCTGCACGAGCCCGAGGCCCTGGCTACCGTCAGCGCCTACGTGATGACCGAGCGGCCCGCCGACGCGGAGACGCCGCTGGTGTTCCTCGTCGGCGGCCGAGGGACCCGGCGCCTGGAACCGCTCGGCTACGACGGCCTGGTGCGGATGTTCGCCCGAGCCTGCACCCGGGCCGGGATCCGCGAACCGTGGGTGACCCCGCACGCCCTCCGGCACACTCACGCCACCCGCATGTGGGAAGGCGGGATGCGCGAGTTGACGCTCCAGAAACGACTCGGCCACGCAACTCCGGAATCGACTCGGATCTACACCCGGGTCTCGGATCCGGCCGTGGTGGACGAGTACAACCGCGCCCTGGGCAAGGCAAAGCCGTCTGCGGAGGACGCCCGGTGAGGTCGAAAGGCGTCTCCACGGCGGCCATCCTGGCCAGCCCTGCAGCCATTCCCCAGCAGCGACGCCGATGGCGCCACTGCCCCGAGGACGAATGGCGGGCTCACGTCGAGGGCCAGGGCGGCAACCCGCAATACCGGCTGATGAAGCTGCGGTTCCGCCGCCAGTTCGTCGAGCACTGGCCCAAGCTCTCCAGCTGGTTCGGCGCCCCGCTGGTCGAACGGGTCGGCCGGCTACACGGCGAGTCGTTCCACCGCCCGTCCTACCCGGTGTCGTTCCGGGCCCGCACCTACCTGGTCTATCTCGGGCTGCGCGGCTACGCGACGTTCGACTACCCGTGGCTGTTCGCCCCCGGACAGCTCGCCATCGTCGAACCGGCCGCCGCCCTCGGTATTGACCTGGGCACCAAGCAACTCGTCGCCGACGCGATCGCCCTGGGCTTCCATCCGAGCTCCGCACGTCAGGCGATGCACTGGTCGGTCAGCCGCATCGCGTTGCACACCGGCATCTTCGACGTCACCGCGATCACCGAGGACCACATCGCCGAGGCCCTCCAGGGCATCCGGTTCTTCGCCGACCACTCGGACCTGGAACGGTTCTACCCCTGTCGGCGGCGCTACCTGGAAGGCCCCGCGAAGAACTGGGTCACGCATCTGCACCAGCTGCAGATCGTGCTCTTCCACCGCGGCCAGGTGGCCACGCAGCCCCGCAAGCTCATGCCCGGATGGAAGCCCCCGCTGGTGCTGCCGCCGCGGATGCAGGCCGTCGCCGAGAAGTGGCTGGCCGCCCGGCGGCTGACCGACCGCCCGGTGACAGTGGACAAGCTGGAGCTGACGATCCGCCGCTTCGGCGACTGGCTCGGCGAGCACCACCCCGAGGTCACCTCCTTCGCCGACGTGACTCGGAACCACTGCCTGGCCTGGCTCCAGCACATCGCCGAGGAGCCCACCAAGACGACCGGCAAACCCCTCGGGGTCGTCTCCCGCATCCAAAGAGCTTCTGGGCTGGGCCAGTTCTTCCGGGACACCGCGGCCTGGCAATGGGAGGACGTCCCCGGCCACAGTCTCATCGGCCCCGGTGACTCGCCCAAGTCACCGCTCAAGGTGCCCCGCTTCATCCCGGACGACGAACTGGACCGGCTGATGCCGGCCGTTGAGCAGATCGCCTGCCCCTTCCAGCGCGCGGCCCTGCTGGTCGCCCGCTGGTCGGGAGCCCGCCGGGACGAGATCCGCCGCCTGCCCCTCGACTGCCTGGACCGCTACCCGGACGGCACCGCCCGCCTGCGGCTGCCCGCCCGCAAGACCTACAAGGAGCGCGTCGTCCCCCTCCACGAGGACGCCGCAGCGGCCTTGCAGAAGGTCATCGACCTGCGGCGCCAGGGCAGGGAACGGCCCTTCACCGACGAGCTGACCGGGCAGCCGGTGCGCTACCTGTTCATGCAGCACGGCAAGCTGCTGTCGACGTATTACCTGTTCGAGACGCCGATCCAGGCCGCCTGCAAGGCCGTCGGCCTCGTCCGCCCCGGCGGGCGAGGCGGCACCGGACGCGGCACCGTCACCGCCCACCGCTTCCGGCATACCGTGGGCACCCAGCTCGCCGAACGCGGCGCCAAACTCCACACGATCATGAAGGTCCTCGGACACTCCAGCGTGTCCATGGCCCTCGTCTATGCACAGATCAGCGACCAGGAGGTCCTGCGTGACTACAAGGCCGTCCTCGAACCCGGCGCCAACATCGCCGGCCCCGCCGCCGCGGAGCTGAAGTCCGGAGCCCTGCCCGAGGAAGCCGTCGACTGGCTGAAGACGAACTTCTTCAAGACCGAACTCGAACTCGGCCACTGCCTGCGGCTGCCCGCTGAGGGCCCCTGCGAGTGCGACCTCTACCTGACCTGCGCGAAGTTCGTCACGACCCCCGCCTACGCGCCCCGGCTGCGGGCAAGGCGCAAGGTCGAACATGCCCTCGCCACCGACGCCGCCAACCACGGATGGTCCCGCGAGGTCGAACGCCACCACTGCACCGCCGACCGCATCGAGAAGCTGCTGACGGACCTCGGCCAGCCCCTCGAAGACCCCACCGACACACTGGAGGAGAGCCGCCTTGACTTGTCCACATAA
>NZ_JBDJPF010000143.1:0-3372 GCF_054957865.1 Streptomyces xingningensis | reverse complement strand
CCGGATACCCCCCCCCCCCCCCCCCCCCCCCCCGGGGGGGGGGCCCCGCCCCGCCCCCCCCCCCCGCCCCCGGAATGGTGCCTACTTCTGCATCGGGAGATCCATCCTGTGGACCTCGGCAAGGTACTCGTTCTGCCGATCCGTCTCACCGGTGATGGCACCGCCGCCACGCTCAAACATGGCAATCGAGATCGGCAGCACACCATCGACGAGCATCCACAGATACTGGTGATAGCTCTCGGCTCGGAAGGCCAGCAGCTCCTTCAGGAACGCCTCGAAGGCGATCATGTCGATCTCGTACACCTCCCCGAGATCAGGGCCCGGCCCAGTGGGTTGCTTCAGCACGTCGGCAGCTACTGCGAGCATGCCGACGTACAGTTCCCCGACCGTTCTTGCCGGGCTCCAGACCATGTCTTCCCCGACCAGGAATACGTAGCTCAATCAGGCCGCCTCACTCGGATGGTGACATCCGGATACATGCCCCGCACCTCTCGAACCCGCTGTTCCACCACCGGCGTTGCCCGGGCAGCCCACCCCAAGTCGCGATCTTGGTCGGCGCCATGTGCCATTGAAAATTGATCACCGTTACCAGACCACGATCCCACCACCCTCGGCTCTGGCTCGCAGCGCGGCGGCAACGATGTTGTCGAAGCGCTTGGTGACGTAGTCGGCGTTGTAACCGCCCTGTCCAGCAAGGTGGTTGAGGTGCGCACGGATTACCTCACACTCGGCGAGGAAGTCATCGATCTCGTCCCGCTCAACGTAGAGGTCGTCGCCGTCAAGTTGTGCGAAGAACCGGGAGCCCAAGGCCCGAATCGCCTCGGATCCCCACAGCCGGGTCCGGGTGCTCTCGAAACCGGCCAGGGTGTTGCCGTACTCGGGGTCTTCCAGGAAGTCGCGACCGCCGTCGGCGTCGTAGACAAAGGTATGCACGAGGAGACTCATGGGCCGATTCTCACCAAACTCGGCACGACCAACCGCGCCCAGGCCGCCGTCCTCGCCGCCCGAACGGGCGTGACCCACTGAACGGCTCAACTCCCCTGTGCGCGACCGCCATCAGTCCCGGTCCCGACTCTTGCCAGTGGCCAGCGACACACTTACTCTCGGGTACACCTTTCTGGGGCGGCATGTTCGTACTACACGCGTTCGCCATATCGCACCCCTGATGCGGCGATTGCCCCCTACATGCCGTCCTCGGCACGTTTAAGCACCACAGCACCAGCTCCCCACGCACCACGCCACCACACCGGCAACGCCGGACGGCAAGCGCCGGCGGCGTTGCCCCACCGCTCACCGAGGGGACGGACAGCACAGCATGAAGGATGCTCAGGGAAGACAGGTGACGGGACGCGTCAGATGGCGGAAGTTCGCCGTGCTGGCCGTGCCCGGGTTCGCGGCCACGGCCGCACTGGCCGTGGCGCTCGCCCAAGGGGCGCTGGCCGCCTCGTTCGCCGTATCGGGCCAGGACTTCAAGGTTTCGGCGGACAGCCTGAAGGGCGAGGGCTTCGCCCAGTACGGCGGGGTGGACGGGACGGTCCGCAAGGAGATCATCCCCGTCGCCGTCACCGCCATCAAGGACGCCAAGCTGTACAACCTGTGCCAGTCGGTGGTGACCCATCTGGGCCCGTTCGGTGATATCACGCTGAAGCTGCACGCCGGTGGCGGTGACACACCGGTCAAGGCCACCGACCTCTTCGTCGACGCCACTCAGCTCGAGGGCAATGCCGAATTCGAGGACATCGAGATCGGCCGCGACGCCTCCATCCTCGACAAGGGGCCCAAGACCGCCAAGGGCCTGCAGGACGCCTTCGCCCAGCAGTCGAGGACCGTGAAGATCAACAACCTGCACCAGGTCGCCCGGGCGACCAGCGCCGGCACCTTCAAGCTCGCCGGTCTGAAGCTGGGTCTCTCCAAGGGCAAGGACGAGTGCTTCTGACGTGGCAGTAGGCACCGAGCCCGTCCGTGAGCAGCGTCACCCGTGGCGCACCTGGCGGCAGTGGCGCAAGGGCCGCCCCTTCTGGGGCGGCCTGATGTCCATCCTCGCCGGGGCGGAGATCTGCGCCATCCCGCTCGGCCCGGTCAAGGTCATGCTCATGCAGGGGATCACCGGCGTCCTGTCGATCCTCATGGGCCTGATCATGATCATGCTGGGCCTGAGCGCGTGGTTCGCGCCGCTCTACCGCATCTTCGCCGGGATCGTGACCGTGATGTGTGCGGCGGCCGCTCTGGTTCTCTCCAACCTGGGCGGCTTCCTGCTGGGCACCATCCTCGGTGTGCTCGGCGGCAGCATGATCTTCGCGTGGCAGCCGCTGCCGTCGGCCAAGCCGGACACCGCGGCGGACACCGGGCTCGACGCCATACCGCCGGAACCACCGGAACCACCGGAACCACCGGATCGACCCAGCGGGCCCGCCGGGTCCGAGGGGTTCGCGGGGGCCGAGGGGCCCGCGCCCGGGCTCATGGCCAATGAGTCCGAGGCCGCTCCAGGCCCCGCCCCCGTGCACCAGCACCCCCACGAGCACCTCCCTCCCAAGGAGTCGCCATGACTGTGCGCAGATCCCGCACCCGTGCTGTACTCGCCGCCGGTGCCGGCTTAGCCGTCGGCGCCGCTCTCACTCTGGTTGGTTCGGGCACCGCGACCGCCCGTACCCATGACGCCGGGTCGACCACCGTCACCCCCGCGGGGCACTCCTTCGCGGCCACGCTCAACGGTTCGGCCACCTTCCAGATCGGTGCGCTCACGGTGACGTGTACGACCTCCAGCTCCCAGCCGAGCGGCGGCAGCAACAACCAAGTGCCCGCGGCACCGGGCAACTTCAACCCCGCGGGGCCGGTCGCCAGTACGCTCAACCCGCCCACCTACACCAACTGCTCCGCCAATATGCCGGGCGTGGACGTGGCCATCACCACTTCCGGCACCTGGGGCGTCTCGATGCAGAACGGCTCCCCGATCAACGCGTCGCTGACCATTCCCACCGGCGGCTTCGTACTGCAGTCCAGCGGCCTGGCCACCTGCACGGTGACCGCTGCGCCCAGCGCGCCGGCGAGTTTCGACAGCGCCTTCACCAATGGCGCTCCGTCGCAGATCACCGTCACCAACGCGAACGTCCCGGTGAACGTCACCGGCGGCTTCGGCTGCCCGACGGCCTCCACGTCCTCGACGTTCAACGCCGTCTATGACGTCACCGACACCACCGACCCCTCCTCGCAGATCACGGTCGGCAGCTGACGCCCAATTCCCCTTCCGTAGGCCCCGGTTGCGGAACCGGGGCCTACCGGCGCGGAACCAGGGGTGGGGGGGGGGGGGGGGGCCCCGCCCCCCCCCCCCCCCCCCCCCCCCCCCCCCCCCCCCCCCCCCCCCCCCCCCCCCCC
>NZ_JBDJPF010000142.1:0-3401 GCF_054957865.1 Streptomyces xingningensis | reverse complement strand
CGAGGCGGTGCTCGCGCACATCGACTACGTAGGTGCCTGCTCTGTATGTCATTGCCCGAGGCCTCCCCAAGAGCCACCTGCTTGAACTCGACCCACCATGAGGTTTCGCAAACTTGATGCGCAACCTTTCGCCTCATGGTTGCCTCGAACGAGGTAACGACCCTGAAGGGGCTGACAGTTGTTGCCGCTAGAGTCGCCTCCTGGAGGAGGTGATCAGATGTCTGATGCCACGCCCACCCTTATGCGTCGGCGGCTCGGCGCGATCCTGAGGACCATGCGGGTCCGGGCTGGCCTAAATCTTTCGGATGCCGCCAAGCTGCTTGGCTTGTCCGGAGCTCCTACCTTGAGCAAGATTGAAAACGGCAAACAGCGGCCCGATCTGGACAAGTTCTTCAGCGTGTACGGATTTGATGACGCGACGCAGATCGCTGAGACCAGAAAGATCGCGAGGTTGGCGGAGGCCAACCGACAGAGGAACCTCTTTGCGCAGTATGGGGAGGCGATCCGCGCCTCGTTCGCCGACTTCCTCGAGCTGGAGGAAATCGCCACGCACGCTGATTCCTATGCAGCACTGGCCATCCCAGGTCTTCTGCAGACAAGGGACTACGCCCACGCAGTCATCGAAAGCAGCAGCATGTGGAGCACAGCACGTGAAGTTCGGACATTCACAGAACTGCGCATGAAACGTCAGAGTATCCTGACGTCCCGGCAAAGCGATGACATCGCCCCATCCTCGCTCTCCATGAGCTGCGTCCTCGATGAAGCATGTCTGAGACGCGAGGTAGGAGGCCCAGCCATCCTCCATAGACAGCTCAAACACCTGCTGGACGTTTCAGAGTTGCCGAACATTGAACTCCAGGTTCTCCCGTTCAGCTCCGGGGCGCACACTGGAGTCGACGGTACCTACACGGTCTTCCGGTTTGACGCAGGAGAGCCGATCGTTGCGCTGGAGCCGCTGACAACCTCCATCTACCTGGAGGAAGATGCCCATGTCGGGCGATACGACCTCGCATTCAACCAACTGCGCACGCAAGCACTCGACGCGAAAGCAACTCGAGGCTTCATCAACAAGATGATCGAGGAGGAGCGATGAGCGAGAACACCATCCACAGCGAAGTCGGATTCAAGAAGAGCAGCTACAGCTCCGGCGGTCAGAACTGCGTAGAATTTTCTCACCCTGTCAGCGTCGGCGACATCGCGATACGCGACTCGAAAGTCCCCGACGGCCCGGTACTCACATTCCCAGGCGACGTCTGGGCCAGCTTCAACACCGGCATACGCCGCGGCCAGCTGCCGTAAAGCCCGACCCTCACCATTTCAGCGAAGCCTCAGCCATCTCTCTCGAGGTCCAACAACCCCCGCCTGCGGGCATACTTCGCTACCAGCCGCTCCCGTGTCGCCGCATCGAGCCACGCCAGACGCTGCGGATCCGAATTGTGGGCCAGATCAGACCGCTTGATCAGCAGCGCGCCCGGCGCGGCAAGGTCCGGGCCGCATAGCCCTCCGGTGGCTCACCGGCCCGCTTTGTCAACGCCACAACCATGTCCCTCAACCGTGCCCCTAGCCCGCTGCGGCCGATCCCGCATCGATGGCATCCAGCGCATCTCGATCAAGCTCGCTGACTGGGTCTGCTGAGAGGTGATCCCTCCACGTTTTCAGCGGAATGCGTGCCACATAGAAGTCGGCTGCACCGTTTTCGATGTTGAATTCACCGCCCCGCTCAAACAGGATGAGCATGGGCTCAAACGGGTCTTCCAGATTGGCTTGAGACTTCGGCAAGGTGTCTTGCACCAAAGCCCACCTCAGCATGGAGTAACACAGGTTTTGCGTATGCGGCATAAGTGTGCGCTCGTGCAGAAACACTTCAATCCGGTCAGCCGACTCCATCGATACATCCGCAGCTGGAGTGACATAGCTTGCCAGATCAGGGAAGGGCCATCGATCGACAGCGTCGACCGATTGCACCCAAAGCGCCATGCGCCGCAAGTACTCCCGCATCAGTCTCGACCTTGACGCAGCATGTTCGACCTCAGCACCCAAATCATGCCAGTCGATCACCTCAAGGCGACGAATCACCGACTCGAACCTGCCTGCAGTCATCGCAGCTTCCACCCCTTCTTCGCCAAGCCTTCCTTGGCCGCCTTAACCACCTCATCGATGTTACTCAGATCATAAGCGATCTCGACTTTCGGCGGCTCCAAGCCATACTTCCTCCACAGCTGCAACGTGCCTTCTATGTCGGTTGGGACCCCTCTGAACGAGATGGGCGCAATGTCATGAGCTCCGTAGTGTTCAACATCCAGAGTAGTGCGTTCAGGATCCCAGTAAGCTGCGGTATCAGGCGTGTATGGCATTCCAGCTTTCAGAAGTTCATGCTCGACGTATTCGTGGGCCAACAGTCCACGGAACTGGCTCAGTTCACCCTGCGCTTCGCCTCTCCCTGCGAGCTTTCCGTGATATGCCTTCTGCCAGAGGTCGGCCACACTGTTCATGGGAGTGAAGTGGACCCCCCGGACAGTCTGATTCTCGCCAACCGGCACATCATGGAGGTCCGAGAACAGATTCTTCCTAGCCACCTCGATTACTCTTCTGTCGAACTGAGTATTCTCAGCGATCTGTTCAGCGTCATCCACCCTTCCACGGATCTCCTCATACACATCGTGCAGCATCTGTGAGTGATCATGTTGTTTGCGGATCCGGCAGTTCCATGGGCAATCCGAGTCCGGCTTTTGGGGGTACCTTGTGCCGTCCTCCATGGCGTATCCGGGAGCATCGACACTGTGTGCCAGGCCGCCATGGGAAGGGTCGTGAACATCTCCACCCGTCGAAAGCGGTCCCTCAGAGGTGCCGTGGTTGTCACCATGCCCCTGCTCATGCACATCCGCACCGGGAGTGTCATGCCCACCGCCGTCCGGCGGCTCACCCGGCGGCTCATGCTGCGCGGATGGCCCCCGCCCCTCGTGGGCCCCGCCGCCGCCCGGGTGCGACGCGGTGCCTTCCGCCCGTCCGGCTCCCGCGTGCACATGGTGCGCGCCTCCGCTGCCGCCCGCGTGAACCGCCTTGCCGGCGGCGGACTTCTCCGCCCCCGCCGGCACCGGCTCCCGCTCACCCGGAACCCGTACCTCCGCCGCCTCCGGCGACCCCGCGGCATGCCGCTCCCCCGCGTGCGGTGAGCCATGCGGACCGCCGCCCGAGTGCGGCCCGGATGTGCGCGCCCCCGAGCCCGCAGGGCCGCCGCCCCGCTCCACCGGTATCCCACCATGCCCCGGCCCCGACTTACCCCAGCGGTCGACCAGTCGGCCGTCCGGCCGCAGATACCGATACCGCGGGTTCTCCCCCACCAACCCCCTCGGCAGCTCGACCGTCCCGTCGGGCAGCCGGTGCGCGCCCGGCAGCCCGTC
>NZ_JBDJPF010000141.1:0-3496 GCF_054957865.1 Streptomyces xingningensis | reverse complement strand
CTATCAGTTACGTGGAATCTGACCGCAGCGGAGATCATCTCCCTGCGGTACGACCACGGACTGAGGAGATGCGTTGGGCACGGTGGTGCTGGAGGAGAAGTGGCCGGTGCTCGGCCGGCACGAGCAGGCGGCCGGGTGGTTGCAGGTGTGGACCGACCTGGGGCGGGCGCCCCGGACCATCGATGCCTATGCCCGAGGTCTGGCCGAGTACCTGGAGATGTGCGAGCGGGAGAACGTCGATCCGCTGACCGCGAACCGGGCCCATATCGCTGTCTACGTACGGGAGTTGACCTCACGCCCGAGCCGTCGGGGTGCGAACGTGGTCTCGATCGACTCGGGCTCGGGTCTGGCCAACGCCACCATTCAGCAGCGCCTGGTGCCGGTCCGGCTGTTCTACGACTTCCTCATGGAGGACGGGCAGCGCGATTCCAACCCGGTCGGACGGGGCCGCTACACGCCCGGCCGTCGACGCGGCGGGCACGAGCGCGGCCTCGTGCCGAGGCTGACGAAGCTGCCCTGGATTCCCACCGAACAGCAGTGGATGGATGTCCTCGCGGTCGCTGCCGAGGAGCCGATCCGCAACCGCGTGATGCTCGCCCTCGCTTACGACGCCGCACTGCGCCGCGAAGAGCTGTGCTCCCTGCGGACCGACGACCTCGACCCGGCTCACCGAACCCTGCGGGTGCGGGCTGAGACGACCAAGAACCGGCTGGAGCGCGTTGTCCCGTACTCCGCGCCGACCGGCGTCCTGCTGTCGGGCTACCTCGCTCACCGGGCCCGGATCAGCCGGGCACGCGGACCGCTGTTCCTGTCGGAATCCCGGCGCAACCACGCCGAGCCGCTGAGCTTGTGGACCTGGTCGAAGGTGATCCGCCGGATCTCGCTGGCCGCTGATGTCCCGCGGTTCTCCACTCACACCACGAGACACCTGTGCTTGACCGACCTGGCCCGGATGGGCTGGGAACTGCACGCCATCGCTACCTTCGCCGGCCACCGCCACACCGACTCCACGCTCACCTACATCCACCTCTCGGGCCGGGACCTGGCTGACAAGCTCAACCGCGGCATGGAGCAGATCCACGGCTGGCGGGTGCAGATGCTGGCCCGCCTGGGCGAGCCCATGAAGGAGGCGGTCTCGCAGTGATCGCGCTGACCGCCGCGTCCGCCTCCACGACCGACGCGCCGCTGTCCTGGCCGTGGCCGGTTGAGCCGGGCCGCTACGACCGGCGCCCCGAACTCACCGGTGACGAGCGGGAGGCGCTTGTCTCCCTGGGAACGGATCTGCGCCGCTACCCCGGCGGCCACGATCCGCAGGCCCCGCAGTGGAAGACCGTTCGGCGGCTGCTTCGCCCGCTCGACGACGTGCGCGCATCGCTGTGGTGCCCGGATGACGGCAGCTACCGCCGCGGCGTCGACGACGCCATCGCCCTGATTCTCCTGCGCTGTGCTGCACGCCGCCGGACGGTCTGGGCCTGGTCAGCCGAGGACTGGCTCGCGCTGATCGGCGCCAGCGCCCGGCAGTTCACCGCGAACGCCCCAGGATGGGCCGAGGGAACCGCGCGCCCGTATCTGACCGCATACGCCTACCTGCTCAGCGGCTTCACCGAGTTCGACCAACTGGGCAGCTTCCGACGGCTGCCGCTGGCCTGGCGAGTGTTCGGCAAGCGTCCGGTCGACGACGCGCAACAGCAGGTTGCGCAGGTGCTTCGCGGCTGGGGCTATCAGGTCGAGGCCGGCATCGACCCACGGATCTCCCCGGTCCTGTGTCAGACCCTCCTGCTCAACCGCAGCCCGATGCTCGAAGACCTGACGACCGCGGCGTTCGACCGGATCCGTCAGCACCCCGACCTGCCGGATCGTTACATCGGCGCCCTCTACGGGATCCAGCGCGCCGTGGCCGCGCTCGGGCACTGCTCCCTGCCGCCGACTCCGTATCGCGGGCGGATGCCCGCGATCGAGGGGACCGCCCAGTCGTGGGCCGAATGGATCGAACGCTGGCACTCCACCAGCACGTTGTCGCGCAAGGTTCGAGACAACCACCGCTCCCTGCTGTCGAAGATCGGACGGTGGCTCGCCGCCGAACATCCCGAGATCACGGAGCCGACCCAGTGGACCCGCCAGACCTGCGCGGCCTGGGTCGCCGCGGTGGACAAACTCCGCGTCGGGGACTACGTCCAACGAGTCGCCAGTCACGAGAAGCGGGCAGGTCAGCCGATTACACCGCACAGCAAGTCGGGCTACCTCACCGCGACCCGCGCTTTCTTCCGCGACCTGCAGGAATGGGAGTGGATACCCCGACGGTTCGACCCCGTACGCGCGCTGTCCACGCCCCGAACCATCGCGGCAATGCTCGGCCCCGACCCGCGGGTGATAGCCGACGACATCTGGGCCAAACTGCTGTGGGCCGGGCTCAACATCGGCCCCGATGATCTACCGACCAGACTCAACAGCCTGCGCTATCCGTTCGAGCTCCTCCGGGTGCTATCCCTGACCTGGCTGTTCAGCGGCCTGCGCAGTGACGAGATCGCGCGACTTCGCGTGGGCTGTGTCCGCTGGCAGCACGAGGGGTTCCCGATCCCCGGTGACTCCGACGAGGTACTGGCACGAGACGCCGTCTGCCTGCTGGACGTCCCCACCCACAAGACCGGCACGTCGTTCACCAAGCCCGTCGACCCTCTGCTGGGCAAGGCGATCGAGGCATGGCAGGAACTGCGGCCGCAACAGCCGAAGATGCTGGACCGCAAGACCGGCGAACACGTCGATCTCCTCTTCGCGATGAGGGCCCGCCGGGTCGCCAAGACCTACGTCAACGGGACGATCATCCCGTCGCTCTGCCAGAAGGCCGGCGTCCCGACCGCCGATGTCCGGGGCAACATCACCAGCCACCGGGCCCGCTCCACGATCGCCAGCCAGCTCTACAACGCCAAGGAGCCGATGACGCTGTTCGAGCTGCAAGCCTGGCTCGGTCACCGGAGCCCGGAGTCGACTCAGCACTACGCCAAGATCACCCCAAACACGCTGGCCAGGGCCTACAACGACGCCGGATACTTCGAACGCAACGTCCGCACCATCGAGGTCCTGGTCGACCGGGACGCGGTCACCTCCGGGGCCGCCGCCTCGGGCGAGCCCTGGCAGTACTACGACCTCGGTCACGGATTCTGCACCTACACGTTCTTCGAGCAGTGCCCGCACCGCATGGCCTGCGCTCGCTGCGACTTCTACACACCGAAGGACTCCAGCAAGGGCCAGCTCCTGGAGGCCAAGGACAACCTCCAGCGCATGCTGGCGAGCGTCCCGCTCAGCGACGAGGAACGCGCCGCCGTCGACGACGGCCAGACCGCACTCGACCAGCTGCTGGAACGGCTGGTCGATGTCCCCACGCCAGCCGGGACGACACCCCGAGAGATCGGCGTCCCGGCGACCGCGACGCTCTTGCCGATCGTTGCCGTCAACCAGGGCAAAGGCTGAGCTACTTGACAAATCAGATTCCACAGAA
>NZ_JBDJPF010000140.1:0-3614 GCF_054957865.1 Streptomyces xingningensis | reverse complement strand
ATGACTCCCAACTTCCCTTGCAGTCACGGTCTCTACGCTACGAGGGGAAGGCCACGTGGGCACCGGGAAGCGCAGGGACGGAGGCGTGGTCGGAATCGGGGCCGCCGAGGACGGCGATGAGGAATCGCTGTTGTGGCGGGTGAGCAGGACGACAGCGAGCAGCACGCCGACCAGGCCGCCCACGATGAGCACCGCCTTGGCCTTCCGCCGCCGATGGAGAGCCGATTAGGTCCGGGCGGTGCCGGGGGCGCGCTCATCACATGGATCCGGCAACACCGGTCACTCCATTTGCAGGCTTGCTCGATTGTCGCCGGAACCCGCCCCCTTGCCCAGCCATGGCTCAACCCGGTTTGGGGTCGGTGGGGCGGCATGGTGCGTGGTCAAGTGACCGTTTGGTTTCGCGCCTTCGGCGCAAAGCGGCAGCTACGGGTCAGGAGCGGGGCGGGCCAGGCCCGGTTGCCGGGTTCCGGTACGACAGGGCTGGCGGGTGTGGCGAGAACCGCCTGCCGCGTGGCTGGGCGGCCGGCGGCTGGTGGCTGGGTGGCGCGACCACGGTGCTGGGGCGCGGGCCGCCCCTGCGCCTGGGGCGAGCGAGGCACGCGGGAGGCATGGTGCGCAACGGTTGGCCCAGGCCTCAACTTGGCCCACTTTCCCTCCGTCAAATAGGGTGAATTCAGGCACCAGCAGAGGGTTTTCGATACCGGCACACCCGCAAACCGCCCAAGCAGCAAGCAGGCGGCAGGCGCCTCGCGCCACCCCTGTCGTGCCGGAACCCGGCAACCGGGCCTGGCCCGCCCCGCTCCTGACCCGTAGCTGCCGCTTTGCGCCGAAGGCGCGAAACCAAACGGTCACTTGACCACGCACCATGCCGCCCCACCCGTCAGGCGGACAAGGTGCCGTTGCGTACGGCGGTGATGAATGCGGCCCAGGGGGCGGGTTGGGCCGTGATCACGGTGGGGCGCTTGCTGTCCCGTATGGGTATGCGGCCGGGTATGTTGTCGGCGACTTCCAGGCAATCTTGCGAATCGATGCTGTAGGAACTCTTGCGCCAGGGCGCAGAAATACTCATGAGTGTCTTTCCTCAAGCGCCTTGCGAATACGGTCCATTGAAACATCAATGGACAGGGCATCCGCGTGCAGTTGATCGTAGAGGCTGACGAACAGCGAGACCCGGCCAGGGTCCGTGACAAAGCCGCCGTCGTTGACTCCCTCTTGATACACAACGGTACGCCCGTCGCTGAGCGTCCAGACGGTAGCCAGGCCTATGCCCGTTACGAACACGCGGTTGTGCGCGAATGGCAGCACCTGGACGGTGACGCGGGGGCGCTCACACATCTTCAGCAGATACACAAGCTGATCACGCATGACGTCTGGCGCACAGACAGCTCGATGAAGAGCTGACTCGTCCATGATGCACCGCAGCCATGGCTGATTCGGACCGTCGAGTACGTTCTGGCGCTCCATGCGAACCTCGACGCTCTTGTCGAGATCTCCGCCCCAGAACGGCACACCGGCGCCCAGGAGCGCCGTCGCATACTCCCGGGTCTGCAGAAAGCCGGGAACGACATAGCTGAACACCTGGATCCGCGTCGCCCGCGTCTCAACATCGGCGATGTCCTCAGGCCACTTCTGATGCCAGTTGCGCCGAAGAAAGGGGCGCATCTCCACCAGGAGGCCACCCGAACCCAGCACCTCGTCCAGCAGCTTCGCAATGTCCTTGGGCGGCACGCCCTCCGCCCGCTCGAACTGGGCGATCCGGCCCCCGGAGAGGCTCACCGCCTCCCCCAGCTGAGCCTGCGTCCAGTCGCGCGCCTCCCGCAGATCGCGGATTTTCAGGCCGTACCACTCATTGATGTTCGCCGGTTCAATCCGCCTTGGCGCGGGCACAGTTGTTCGCCCTCCCGTTGAAGCAAGCCACTTCTACAGCCGTTACCACTGGTCACGCTACCGCCACCCAGCGACGCTTGGAACCGAAACCAGCGTGAAAGGAACCGTCGCGTGAAGAACCCGCCCGCCGTAGGGGAGTTGGTCCTCGATGCCCGCCGCGACCGCATCGGCCGGGTCACCGCAACCGCCGACGGGCGGCTACGGCTCCGGCCCCCGTCCGGAGGCGAAGCCTGGGACGCACTCCCCTGCGACGTACGCCCGGCCACCGCACATGACGCGCTGCGCGCAAAGCGGTGCGAGGAGTGCCAGCGGATCAAGCGGCTGCGCTCCGCGGCTCTGGAGGCCGGTGACCTGCGGAAGGCCGTGGAACTGACCGAGGCCATGGGCGTCCACCTGCGCGTGGCCCACTCCTGAACTCGGCGCCGCCCATTGCGCCGGGTGCGGGCCCGCTCCTCCTCGAAGAGGCCGACGAGGCGCTGGGGATCGGGATCCAGCTCGATGGGCGCGTCCTCACGAACCGCCGAACCCGTCCTCCCGCCGCCACCCCCACTACGCTCTGGGACGAACACGGTGCCGCCGGCCTGGCATCGGCAATCGAGACGGGGGCTCTATGCGCTATCTGGTACGCGATCGCCTGCTGGCCTTTCACGAGGAGGCCTGGGTCGAGACCGAGCACCGGGAGAGAGTTTACCGGGTGGACCGGAAATTCTTCCGGCTGCGGAACACCTTTGACTTCCTGGACACTCAGGGCGTCCAGGTGGCCAGCATCGTCAAGAAGTTTCTCACCCTGCACCACACCATCCTGGTCAAGCGGGACGGAGAGGTGGAGGCCCGGATCAGCAAGCGGGCGTTCGCCCTCTTCGGTGACCGCTTCAAGGTCACCCTGCGGGACGGGCGGCGGCTGCGGATCGTCGGCAACTTCTGGGACCGGGAGTTCGACATCCAGCATGAGGGCACCACCCTGGCGCATATCTCCCGGCGCTGGTTCAGCATCCGGGACGTCTATGCGATCGATGTGCTGGATCCGCAGGAGGCAACGCTGTTGATCATCCTGGCGGTGTGTGTGGATCACACGCTTCAGGACCTCAAGGGAGAGAAGCTCACCAATCTCTAGGCCCGGTCTCCAGGCCCGGCTTACCCGGTGATCCGCACGGCCCCGGACGGGCAGATCTCCCCGGCCTCCCGGGCCAGGGGTCGGTTGTCGCCGTCGGGGACGGCCTGGAGTACGGTCACCAGTCCGTCGTCATCCTGGTCGAAGACCTCTGGCGCGGTCAGCGCGCACAGGCCCGCGCCCACGCAGACGTTTCGGTCGGCAGTCACCTGCATGATGGTCCTTTCGCCGTGTCGCCGGGGACATCGTGTCACCGGGGGCAGTGTGCCACTTGAACAACGTGGTGATGGCCGGGGCGAGTTCCCGTGGCTGTCGCTCAGGGCACGGCCTCGGACCGTGCCGCCCGGGTATCCAGGCGTGTGACGGCGATTGCGAATTGGACACACCCGGAACCCTTGGCGCTGTTTCGCCTGTCTCTACGGACACAAGATGCACTCAGGCCCCATGGGGCATTACAGCCACCCGGAGCGAGCTCTTTCGATGACGTACAACCCGCCGACTGCCTACCGGTCCCGCCGCAAGGCTCCCCGCGCCAAGCGCTGGATCCTCGTTGTGGCCTGTATAGCCGTGCTCGGAGCCATCGCCTATCCGGTGCTCAACTACTTCGACGTCTTCT
>NZ_JBDJPF010000139.1:0-3725 GCF_054957865.1 Streptomyces xingningensis | reverse complement strand
CCTTATGACCATTGCGCCGCGCATCGGAGAGACGCTCCAGCAGCACCAAGCCGACACCCTCCGAGAAACCAGTACCATCAGCCCCCGCCGCAAACGGCTTGCACCGCCCATCAGGCGCCAACCCACGCTGACGGGAAAACTCGGTGAACATCAGCGGGCTGGACAGGACGAGCACGCCTCCGGCCAGCGCGAGCGAGCACTCGCCCTGCCGCAGCGCCTGCGTCGCCACATGAACGGCCACCAGCGAGGCCGAGCAGGCGGTGTCCACCGTCACCGCCGGTCCCTCCAGGCCGAACGTATAGGCAACGCGGCCGGAGATGATGCTGGCCAGGCTGCCGGTGGTGGCGTGTCCCTCGAAACCCTCGGGGATACGGGGCAGTTGCGAGAGGTAATCCTCGCTGGACACCCCTGCATAGACGCCGGTCTGACTGCCTTTCAGGCTCGCGGGGTCGATACCGGCCCGTTCAAAGAGTTCCCAAGAGGTCTCCAACAGCACTCGCTGCTGCGGGTCCATGGCCAGGGCCTCGCGCGGGCTGATCCGGAAGAACTCGGCGTCGAAACGGTCGGCGTCGTCCATGAACCCGCCCTGGCGGACATAGCTGGTGCCGTAGTGGCCGGGGTCCGGGTGATAGAGAGTTTCCAGGTTCCAGCCACGGTCGGTCGGGAAGTCGCCAATGGCATCCCCGCCGGAGGCGATGAACTCCCACAGCTCCTCGGGCGACCCGATGCCGCCCGGGAACCGGCAGGCCATCCCCACGATGGCCACCGGCTCCTGGTCTCGCTCCTCCACCTCGCGCAGGCGCAGCCGGGTGTCGTGCAGTTCGGTGGTCACCCGTCGCAAGTACTCGACCAGTTGCTCTTCGCTCGCCATGTTGTTCACCCGGCCTTCGGCGTGGTGGTCGCACGCGGGACATCCGCTGAGACGCCAAGCTCGTTGTCGATGAAGTCGAGGATCTGGTCGGCGGTCGCGGCCTTGAGCCGTTGTGCCGCACCATCGTCGTCCGCCGTCGGTGTGGCCGCCGCCCGCCACTTGGCCAGCAGGAACTCGAGACTGGCGGTGATCTCGCCGGAGCGTGTGTCCCCCGGTTCGATGGCCACCGTGGCCAGGGAACTCCCGATCCTGGCCAGTTCGGCCAGGATCGGGGTGACCGCATCGGCGGCGGGCGGCATCTCGCCGTCGGGCGCCAGACGTTCCTCCAGGTGTCCGGCGATGGCCGCGGGGGTCGGGTAGCGGAACACCAGGGCCGTGGGCAGGCGCAGCCCGGTGGCCTCCACAAGCCGGTTGCGGAGTTCGACGGCGGTGAGGGAGTCGAAGCCAAGTTCCTTGAACGCGGCCTCGGCCCGCATCCCCTCGGCGTCGGCGTGGCCCAGGACGGCCGCGGCGTGGGTGCGCACCAGGCCGACCAGGAGGCGCTGCCGCTCGGCGGGCGAGAGACCGGCCAGCCTCCCGGACCAGTCGGCAGGCCGCTGACGCGTGGCTGCCGCCCGCCGGGCCGGGCCGCGCCGGGACGCGGGCCGGGCATGCACGGGCTCGGCAGCCAGGACGCGCCGGGCGAGGTCCGCGGCCAGTACGGCGGGCTCGCCGCGCCGCAGGGCGGTGTCGAGCAGGGCCGCCGCCCGATCGTGGGCAGGCACCCCTCCAGGGCCGTACATGACCACCGTTCCCGGTGCTCCCATGGCGCGGCGGTGCGTCATCAGGGCGGCGGTGAACGCATCGACGGCGGAGCATACGCCGGTCACGGCCCCGTCCGGCGCGAGGACGGAGAACACTGCCGACGGCGTGCCCTCGGTCGCGGAGTGCAGCCCGGCCACGGCCGCGGCGCGCGCCGCCCATACCTCATCGGCGTCCGCATCATCACCGGGCATCCCGGTCACGAGGACGACACCGGTGAGGGGGTGCGCCGGATCGGTGGCGGCAATGGCTTCCGCCACGGCGTCCGGGTCCGCCGGATCGGCGTCGGCGTAAGTGACCGTAACGCCGGGCAGGGCGGCCAGGGCTTCGGGATCGCCGGAGTGCCCGGGAGTGAGGAGCAACAGATGCCGGGCGTTCCAGTCACGCGCGAGGCGTTCGGCGAGCGCGGTCAACACGTCGACGGCTCCCGCGAGGAGGACAGTGCCGTCCGGGTCCAAAACGCCCTGGCCCGGAGAGACTTCCGCCACACCGACCGGGACCAGTCGTCGCGCCAGCAGCTGCCCGGTGCGCACGGCAACCTGCCATTCATGGCCGGTGCTGGCCGATGTCACGGCACTGACCAGGACTTCATGGTCACCCTCGGCCTCCGCGTCCAGGTCGATGAGGAGGAACAGGCCACGCCGCCCGTCCCTCCGGGCGCCATGGACCAGACCCCAGGCGCTCGCGGCGGACGCGTCCGGGGCGTCGCCGTCCCCGATGGCGACCGCGTTCCGCGTCACAAACACCAGCCTCGCTCCGGCCAACCGAGGCTCGGCAAGCCAGCGTTCGACGAGATCCCGGGTACGCCGCACGACCTCGAGCCCGCCGCCGTCCCCGGTCACCCTGGCGACGACGACGCGCGGCACAGGCTGCCCCGCATCGACCGCCGCCACCAGCCCGTCCAGGTCCGGGTGGCAGACGAACCCGGGACGGTCCTCACCGAGCAGTACCCAGCCGTCGTCGGACGCCTCGTCGGCCTCCGACACCAATGGCGCCCAGTCCCAGCCGTACAGCCCTTCGGCCGGCCGCAGTTGTTCCCTGGTCGCGGGCCGCAGCATCAGCTGGTCCAGCGTCAGCACGGGGATGCCCTGGGGATCGGCCACGGTCACGGCGAATCCCTGGTCCGGGTCCTCCCCCAGTGGGGAAAAGCGAACGCGGACCGAGGTGGCTCCGGACGCCCACAGCGACACCCCGTTCATCGTGAACGGCAGCCGCACCTCTTCCATTCCGCTGCGCTCGGCCAGCAGGACGGGTTGCAACGCGGCGTCGAGCAGCACCGGGTGAATGCCGAACGTGTTCTCCGCGCTCTTCTCCATGACGACCTCGGGGAGCACCGCCTCGGCAAACAGGTCCCGGCCGTGCCGCCACACGGCGCGCAGCCCCCGGAACGTCGGCCCATACTCCACACCGGCCGCGGCCGCCCGCTCGTAGAACTCGTCGATGCCCACCGGTTCGGCTCCTTCCGGTGGCCACCGGCCCGCCAACTCCGCAGCAATATCACCGAGTTCCGGTACTAGTACACCGGTGGCGTGGCAAGTCCAGGGTTCGTCGTCATCGGGCCGGGAAAAGACCTGCGCCTCCCGACGCCCGTCCTCACCGGAGGCGGCCACCACGACCTGGATCCGCAACCCTCCTGCTTCGGGCAACACCAACGGCGTGCGCAGCACCAGCTCCTCCACTCCGGCACAGCCCGCCTCATCGGCCGCGCACACCACCCACTCCAGCAGTACAGCGCCCGGCACCAGGGCCGCGCCCAGCACCGTGTGCTCTGCCAGCCAGGGGTGCGCCTGCCGGGAGAGGCGGCCGGTGAGCACATGCCCGTTGCCGTCGGCAAGCTCCACGGCCGCGCACAGCAGAGGGTGCCTGGTCGGGTCCGTGCTCGCACCGGTGGGGGTGTCCAGCCAGTAGCGCTGGTGTTGGAAGGGGTAGGTGGGGAGGTCGATGGTGCGGGGGGTGGGGTCGGTGGGGTACCACGCCGTCCAGTCGACTTCGACCCCCGCGGTGAAGGCGGTGGCCAGGGCGTGGGCGAGTTGGGTGCGGTCGTCCTGGTCGC
>NZ_JBDJPF010000138.1:0-3902 GCF_054957865.1 Streptomyces xingningensis | reverse complement strand
GCCACGTTAACTGAACTAGTTGGCGTCTTTTCGCAGGTCAGTGACGTTTCCACGGTTCCGGCGTTGGACGGTCGTGAGTGAACCTGATGTGCCTGTACGTGATCTGTCGGCGTTGGTCGTTCCCCAGGTCGGCAAGCTGGTGAAGACGGGGGACGAGTGGGAGCCGTACCGGCTCGTTGATGCGTCCGGTGTCGTGGTGGAGCCGGTGGCCGAGTTCTTCAAGGATCTGCTGGCCTGCCATCGGTCGGTCTCGACGGTGTACGCGTACGGCAACGGGCTGCTGCGGTGGTGGCGGTTCCTCGCTGCCGTCGGGGTCGGCTGGAACCGGGCGACCCGCATCGAGGCCCGGGATTTCATGCGCTGGCTGCAGCTGACGGACAAGCCCCGATCCGGGCGGGCCGCGCGTCGTTCCGCCCCGGCGGTGAACGCGGTCACGGGCAAGCCGGTGCCCGGCCGGAGGTACCAGCCGTCAACGCGGGCGCATACCGAAACAGTGCTGCGGACCTTCTACAACTTCCATCAGGAGATGGGCACTGGTCCGCTGATCAACCCGTTTCCGCTGGTCCGGGCCCGGCAGGCGGAGCGAGCGAACGCCCATCACAACCCGATGGAGCCGTTCCGCAATGAGCGTCAGGGCCGCTACCGGCCCAAGGTGCCCAAGCGCATCCCCCGGATGATTCCCGATGGACACTTCAACAAGATCTTTGCAGCCCTCGGCTCGAACCGGGACCGTGCTCTGGTGGCGTTCTGGGTGTCCACTGGTGCTCGCGCGTCCGAACTGCTGGGAGCCCGGTTCTGCGATGCCGACCCGGGACAGCAGCTGATCAGCGTCGTCCGTAAGGGCACCAGCGCGGTGCAACCCCTGCCTGCTTCGCCGGATGCCTTCGTCTGGTTGCGTCTCTACCAGGCCGAGATGCGGGGGCTGCTGCCCAAGGGGCGAGCGAAGCCGCTGTGGTGGACGCTGCGGCGTCCGTTCCGGCCGCTGGCCTATCACGCCGCTCACCGCATGTTCGAGCGTGTGAACGCGGACTTGGGAGCGAACTGGACCCTGCACGACCTGCGTCACACCGCGGCCTACCGCATGTCGAGGGACCCCAAGATCCCGCTCGTCGACGTCCAGTGGGTTATGGGACACGCGAGCCTGACCACGACTCAGATTTATATGACGCCGACGGGGGACGAGGTGATCGAGAACCTCCTGGCACACCATGCACGGCAGGAGGCCAACCGCGCCGCACGAGCCACCCCGCCGCCGGCCCCTGGCTACCGGCCGGAGAGTCTGGATGTGCTGTTCGGAGCCCGGCCGGCATGAGAACTTACGGATCCCATCTCAAGCGCCGGATCGAACCCGCCTCCGTCATCCCTGGCCAGTACGGCCAGCCTGACCGGGTCGACAACCAGGCCGAATGGCGCCGCCGCTTTCCTCCACGGCCTGCCGCGGCGAGCTGGACGACGACACACCTCGATGCTGACAGCCTTGTTGACCACTTGGCCGCCGGGGTCAGCAAGTGCACGCTGCCGTCGACGCTGCGTGGTCTGACATCGGTCCTCGGCTGGCTGTCGACTTGCTCCGGATCCACGTGGCAGGAACGGTGGCAGTCGAGCGACGCCGAGGGCCACCCAGGGCACCAGGCATGGAAGTCCCTGGCCGACCCGTACTTGCAGGCCACAGGACGGACCGCGGACCACTGGCACAAGGACATGGGCACCGGACTCCTGAGGCTGATCTGCGGCGACGTGATCCGCCCCGGCCTGGCCTGGATGCTCACCCGCACCGGCCAGTACCTGGTGCCGACGATGGAGGAACTCCGCGACCCGGACGGCTTCGCCCGACTGCGCACTTTGCTGCGCGAATACACGCCGCCGCCCCGGAAGTTCGCCGAGGGCACCGCGCTCACGCGGATTGCCGCGCTGCTGGCCGCCAAGGGCGGCAAGGTCGCGGACATCGTCGTCGGCGACTGTGCCGAACTCCTCGATGTCCAGGAAATCGTTCACCGCCGGGGCGGCCAAGGCAAGATCCTCTTCTACCAACTGCTCCGGGCCGCAGGGAACTTCCCTGAAGACGCCCCGCACACGCCCCGCGTCTTCCGGATGGCCAAAGGACAGCGGAGCTGCGAGGAACTCGTCGACCGATACGGGGTGGAGTGCCGCCCGGTCCGCGACGTGCTGGTCGACTACTTGCGGGAACGACGTCCCACTGTCGACTACACCACGCTGACGCAGATCTCGTTCCAGCTGGTCAGGCTGTTCTGGCGCGACTTGGAAGTGCACCATCCGGGGATCGGCTCGCTTCACCTCACGCCCGATGCAGCCGCCGCCTGGAAGCAGCGCCTCCAGGTCAAGAAACGCACGGTGAAGGCGCCCGATGGCACCGAGACCGTTGTCGAGGCCCAGCGGGAGAACACCGAGTACGCCATGACCGTCGTCCGGGCCTTCTACCTGGACATCGCCCAGTGGGCGGCCGAAGAACCCGCCCGCTGGGGACCGTGGGTCGCTCCCTGCCCCGTCCGCTCGCACGAGATCAGCCAGAAGAAGAAGGCCCGGCGGGTCAAGGCCAAGATGGACCAGCGCACCCGCCAGCGGCTTCCCTTGCTGCCAGTCATCGTGGAGATCGCCGAGCGGCACCGCAAGGCCGCTGAGGATCTGCTGCAGGCAGCACAGCAGGTCAAGCCCGGCGAGACGTTCACCGTCGCCAACGTCGAGTATGTGCGACCGGTCACCGTGCGCAAGGACACCAACAAGATCTGGGCCAAGGAGCTCTCCACCGGTCACGTGCGCAACCTCAGTCTCGAGGAGCACGCCGCGTTCTGGGCCTGGGCGGCCATCGAGGTGCTGCGGCACACCGGAGTCCGGATCGAGGAACTCAGCGAACTCAGTCACCACAGCTTCGTCCAGTACCGGCTGCCGACCACCGGCGAGCTTGTCCCGCTCCTGCAGATCGCTCCCTCGAAGACCGACAGTGAGCGGCTTCTGCTGATCAGCCCGGAACTCGCCGACGTGCTCAGTGCTATCGTCTGCCGCGTCCGCGGCCAGGACGGCGCCATTCCTCTCGTGGCCATCTACGACTACCACGAGAAGGTCTGGGACCCGCCGATGCCGCTGCTGTTCCAGTACACGCACGCCACCGAGCACCGGCCGGTCACTCCGCCGCGCATCCGGCACGTGATCAACGAAGCACTGACTGCAGCCGGTCTCACCGGACCGGACGGCCAGCCGCTCCGGCTCACCCCGCACGACTTCCGCAGGATGTTCGTCACCGACCTGATCATGAACGGCCTGCCGCCCCATATCGCCCAAGTCATCTGCGGACACCGCGACATCAACACCACCATGGGCTACAAGGCTGTCTACCCCATGGAATCGATCGAACAGCACCGGGCGTTCATCGCACGGCGGCGGGCCATCCGGCCCGGGGAGGAGTACCGCACTCCGACCGACGAGGAGTGGGAGGAGTTCCTGGGCCACTTCGAGCGCCGCAAGGTCTCCCTCGGCACCTGCGGACGCGCCTTCGGCACCCCCTGCATCCACGAACACGCCTGCGTCCGGTGTTCCATGCTCCGGCCCGACCCCGCACAACGGCCGCGCCTCGTCGAGATCCGCGACAACCTCATCGCCCGCATCGCCGAAGCCGAACGCGAAGGGTGGTTCGGCGAAGTCGAAGGACTCAAAGTCAGCCTCGCCGGCGCCGAGGCCAAGCTCGCCCAGCTCGACAGCCGCCCTACCGTCCACCTCGGCATGCCCGACCTCAGCCGCATCGTCTCGCACACACTCACCACACCAGGACCAGACCGGGAGCCATCCTGATACCCCGACACGCGCCAGGCATCAAAAAAGCACCTCACCCAAGGTGAAGTGCCATCTATCTCGGCCAACTGGCCCAGCTATTCAGTTAGTTCAGAGAA
>NZ_JBDJPF010000137.1:0-3950 GCF_054957865.1 Streptomyces xingningensis | reverse complement strand
ACTTGGGGTCGTCCTTGTAGATCTTGGGGACCCAGACCCAGACCTTCCCCTTGAAGCCGGACTTCTTGCCCTGGTAGGTGGTGACGGCGACCTTGCTGTCGTCCTCGGACACAGTGCCGGAGATGGTGAACTTGGCCTGCGGCCCGGTCGGCATCAGCACCTTGGAGTCGGCCGACTGGCCGCTGTTGCCCCCGGCCTGGCCGCCGTTGTTGCCGAAGGAGATCGGGTCGCCCTTGTCCGAGAAGACGTCGAAGTAGTTGAGCACCGGATAGGCGATGGCTCCGAGCACGGCTATGCACGCCACGACGATGATCCATCGTTTTGCGCGGGAGGCCCGGCGGTTGCCCTGGGACCGGTAGGCCCCGTTGGATGCGTGCGTCATCACGTCGCTCCCGGACGATCTGGCTGCCCCGTAGGACATGACGGCTGGTGTTCTCCCCTAGGGGATGGACAAAGCCCGCCGCCGGTTCCTGTACGGGGCGCCGGGAACACTGTGTCCCGGCGCACATACGGCGGAGCCCCGACCGCCCGGATCGGGGTCGGGGCTCCACCGCGGGAACAGGCCGAGCGGGATCAGGCCGGTGGGATCAGGCCGGTGGGATCAAGACGCGGGGACCGGCCCCTGCAGATGCTTGCTGATCCACTCCATGGAGCCCATGTCCATGCCCTTCACATAGGTCTCACCGTTGTGTGTGCCGCCCTCGATCACCTGGAGGTGGCTGTGGACGGGCCCCTTGTTGCCGTAGGTGGCGATGAACTTGTCCACCTTCCCCTTGACGGATCCCTCCTTGGAGCCGTACTGGAAGGCCAGGTAGACGTCCGGGCCCTTCCTGGCGATCAGCTTCTTGGCCAGGACCTCGGGGTTGTTCTCCTGCTTCTCCTTCTCGTGCCCGTTCCACAGCGGGGAGTCGGGGACGATGTCGGGACCGGAGGCGATGACGGCCTTGAACTTGTCGGGCTTCTGCAGGACGGACTTCAGGCCCGCGAAGGCGCCGGTGGAGGAGCCCATGAAGGCCCAGCCGTCCCGGGACTTGACGGTGCGGAAGTTGGCCTTGATGAGGTCCGGGACGTCCTCGGTGAGCCAGGTGCCCATCTTCTGCTGGCCGGGGATGTCGCTGGCGTCGTTGTAAACGCCGTTGTCCGGGTGCGGGTTGAGCACCGGCATGGCGACGATGAACGGCAGGCCCCGCTTCTCCTCGGCCCACTTGGTGATGGACGCCTGCAGCTTCATGTCGGTGCCCATCCAGTAGTTGATGGGGTAGCCCGCGCCGCCGGGCAGCGCGATCAGCACCGGGAAGCCGCTGTTGGCGTACTTGGGGTCGTCCTTGTAGATCTTGGGGACCCAGACCCAGACCTTGCCCTTGAAACCGGACTTCTTGCCGTCCAGCGTGGTGACGGCGATCTTGGTGCCGTCCTCGGGCACGGTGTTGGCGATGGTGAACTTGGCCTCCGGCCCGGTCGGCATCAGCACCTTGGAGTTGGGCGAACCGCCGGTGTCGCCTCCGGCCTGGCCGCCGCCACCCTTGTTCTCCTGGCCGAAGCTGATCGCCTCGCCCTTGTCCGAGAAGACGTCGAAGTAGTTGAGCACCGGATAGGCGATGGCTCCGA
This sequence comes from Streptomyces xingningensis, assembly GCF_054957865.1. Classification (NCBI taxonomy): domain Bacteria; kingdom Bacillati; phylum Actinomycetota; class Actinomycetes; order Kitasatosporales; family Streptomycetaceae; genus Streptomyces; species Streptomyces xingningensis. The sequence goes on along the minus strand of NZ_JBDJPF010000137.1, from coordinate 2,342 downwards.
GCACGGCTATGCACGCCACGACGATGATCCATCGTTTTGCGCGGGAGGCTCGGCGGTGGCCCCGGGACCGGTAGGCCCCGTTGGCTGAGTGCGACATCGTGTCTCTCCGGACGTTCGCTGCTGCCCCGAAGGACATGACGGTGCTGTTCCGCCCTAAGGGATGGGGAAACCCGCACACCGGGTTCCCGTACAACCGGTGAATTGAGTCATAAGCTGAAAAACGGGCCCGAGGGCCCGTGCCACGGAGGACGAACGTCCCGGGCCCCGGCCGCCACCAGCGTCGCGATCCCCCTGGCGTACGCTGGATCGGTCTTCAAGAACACCCTCCGAAGGGACGCCCGGTGACCGAGACCGCCGACCTTACGTCTTGTAACGTCACAGCCGTCCTCGACCGAGCCGCCGCAGGTGGCCGGATCACCCCCGAGGAGGCGCTCGAGCTCTACCGCTCCGCCCCGTTGCACGCACTGGGCGCCGCCGCCGACGCGGCGCGCCGCAGGCGGTACGCGGGCGTCGAGCACATCGCGACGTACATCATCGAGCGCAACATCAACTACACCAACTCCTGCGTCACCGCCTGCAAGTTCTGCGCCTTCTACGCCCCGCCCAAGAGCGACAAGGTCTGGACCCGGGACCTGGACGACATCCTGCGCCGCTGCGCGGAGACCGTGGAGCTGGGCGGTACCCAGGTCATGTTCCAGGGCGGCCACCACCCCGACTACGGAGTGGAGTACTACGAGGAGCACTTCGCGGCGATCAAGAAGGCGTTCCCGCAGCTGGTCATCCACTCCCTCGGCGCGTCCGAGGTCGAGCACATGTCGCGGATCTCGGGGGTGAGCGCCGAGGAGGCCATCCGCCGGATCCACGCCGCCGGCCTGGACTCCTTCGCGGGCGCGGGCGCCGAGCTGCTGCCCGCCCGGCCGCGCAAGGCGATCGCGCCGCTGAAGGAGTCCGGCGAGCGCTGGCTGGAGATCATGGAGCTGGCCCACAACCTGGGCGTCGAGTCCACCTCCACCATGCTGATGGGCACCGGCGAGACCAACGCCGAACGGATCGAGCATCTGCGCATGATCCGCGACGTCCAGGACCGCACGGGCGGCTTCCGCGCCTTCATCCCGTACACCTACCAGCCGCAGAACAACGCCCTGAAGGGCCGGACCCAGGCCACGATCTTCGAGTATCTGCGGATGATCGCCGTCGCCCGGCTCTTCCTCGACAACATCGCCCATATCCAGGGCTCCTGGCTGACGGTCGGCAAGGAAGCGGGGCAGCTCTCGCTGCACTACGGGGCCGATGACCTGGGCTCCGTGATGCTGGAGGAGAACGTCGTCTCCTCGGCCGGCGCCAAGCACCGCTCCAACCGCATGGAACTCATCGACCTCATCCGCAAGGCCGGCCGCGTCCCGGCGCAGCGCGCCACGACCTATGAGCACCTGCTGGTGCACGACGACCCGGCCAATGACCCGGTCGACGACCGGGTGGTCTCCCATCTGTCCTCCACGGCGATCGAGGGCGGCACGGCGCATCCCGAGCTGAAGCTCATCGACGCGGGCTGATGCTGACCGTGCACGCGGCCGGGCTGCTGCTGGCCGGTGACGGCAGCGCGCCGGTGCCGGACGGCGCGGTCGTGGTCGACGGCGCGCACATCGCGGCCCTCGGGCCGTACGACGAGGTGGCGGCCGCCCATCCGGGGGCCCGGGTGCGCCGCTGGCCGGGCGTGCTCACCCCGGGCCTGCGCCAGTGGCACGGCAAGTGGCTGCTGGAGCGCGCGTACCACCCCGATCCGCGCGAGTACGGGCTGCTCGGCGACCGGCCGCTGACCGGCGACCGGCTGGCGGCCCTGGAGATGACCGAAACCCGCTGGGCGGGCAGTGCCCGGCGCGGGCTTCAGCAGATGCTCCGCCATGGCACCACGGCGGTGTGCGGGGCCTTCCACGATCCGGTGGTGCGCGCCGCCGTTGCGCGCTCCGGGCTGACGGTCGTCTCCGCCCGGGGTGCGCCGGGCACCCTGCTGGAGGATCCGAACCTCGATCCTTTCCGCAACGCGTACGGCTTTGCGGACGCGTTCCCGGCCCCGCCGGCCGTCGGTGCGCGGGCGGACCTCGCGGTCTTCGACGTGCCGGACGAGGCGGCCCTGCCGGTGGCCGGGGCGGGCAGCTGTGTGGCCACGGTGCTGGGCGGGCGGCTGGTGTACCGGCGGGCTTGAGTCAGCGCTGTGAGAGCCACTCACCGCTTCGGGTGACGCTACCTTCGTATATAGGACCGCGACCGATTCCCGCATCCACACTCGCGTTCATCAGATGCCTCCGAGGAGACCCCCGCCTTCAGGCGGGGGAGGAATCGGA
>NZ_JBDJPF010000136.1:0-4057 GCF_054957865.1 Streptomyces xingningensis | reverse complement strand
AGTGACCAGGTGTGGGTCCAAGACTCACTCCTGCTCACTGAATAGGAACGGTTGAGCCCGCGCTCGTAGTAGCCGTCGAGCCGGCCGCAGGCCACATCGCACAGGTCGATCGCGGCCGATCCCCCGCGCCGGATGTCGCGCACCCGGGGCAGCAGGGCGCGCAGCACCTCCGCCTGCGCGGCCCGCCGCTCGGCGAGGTAGCCGAAGCCGGTGCCGATGAGCGCCTGCTCGAGGGCGGGTGCGGAGCGCACTCGCAGCCTGCGGTCGCCGAGGAAGGCGCCCTGGCCCAGGACCGCCCGGTAGGTCTCGCCGCGCAGGGGGGCGGCGACCACTCCGGCCACCGTCTCGCCGTCGACCTCGGCCGCGATGGAGACGGCCCAGGAGGGCAGCCCATAGAGGTAGTTGACGGTGCCGTCGATGGGGTCGATGACCCAGCGCATCCCGCTGGTGCCCTCGCTGCTGGCCCCCTCCTCGCCGAGCAGCCCGTCGTGCGGGCGGCGGTCGGCGAGGAAGCCGGTGATCAGCTTCTCGGCGGCGAGGTCCATTTCGGTGACGATGTCGATCGGGCTGGTCTTGGTCGCGGCCACCCCCAGGTCGGCCGGGCGGCCGTCCTTCAGCAGGGTGCCCGCCAGGTCGGCGGCTTCCAGGGCCACGGCCAGGAGTTCGGCCTTGAGCGAGTCGCCGGGCAGGTCGGTCATGGTGCTCCTCAGGCGTACGGGCTGTCGGCGCCGGCGGCGGCCGGGTGCGGGGCTCTGGCCGGGCAGCAGCCGACGGGGCACAGGTCGTGGGAGGGGCCCAGGGCGCCGAGTGCGCAGCGCTCCGGCCGCTCGCCGCGCTCGGCGGCGGCCCGCTCCAGCACCAGCTCGCGGACGGCCGCCGCGAAGCGGGGGTCGGCGCCCACGGTGGCGGCGCGGGAAACCGGCAGGCCGAGCTCGGCGGCCTTGGCCGTGGCCTCGGTGTCGAGATCGTATTTGACCTCCATGTGGTCCGAGACGAAGCCGATCGGAACCATGACGACGCCGGGGGCGCCCGAGGCGTGCACGGCCTCGAGGTGCTCGCAGATGTCGGGTTCCAGCCAGGGGATGTGCGGGGCGCCGCTGCGGGACTGGTAGACCAGGCGCCAGGGGCGGTCGGTGCCGGTCTCCTGGCGCACCGCCTCGGCGATGGTCCTGGCGACGTCGAGGTGCTGGGCCACATAGGCTCCGCCGTCGCCCTGGCCGGCGGGTGGTCCGGAGGTGTCCGCGGCGGCCGTGGGGATGGAGTGTGTGGTGAAGGCCAGGTGCGCGGTCGCCCTCGTCTCCGCGGGCAGCTCGGCGAGCGCCGCCAGTGTCGCATCGACCATGGGACGGATGAAGCCGGGGTGGTTGAAGTAGTGGCGCAGCTTGTCGACGCGGGGCGGCTCCAGCCCCTCGGCGGCCAGGGCGGCCAAGGCGTCGGCGAGGTTCTCGCGGTACTGCCGGCAGCCGGAGTAGGAGGCGTAGGCGCTGGTGGCGAGGGTCAGGACGCGGCGGTGTCCGGCGGCCACCAGCTCGCGCAGCGTATCGGTGAGGTAGGGCGCCCAGTTGCGGTTGCCCCAGTAGACCGGCAGCTCCAGGCCGGCCGCGGCGAACTCCGCGCGCAGCGCGCCCAGCAGCTGCCGGTTCTGGTCGTTGATCGGACTCACGCCACCGAAGAGGAAGTAGTGCCGGCCCACCTCCTTGAGCCGCTCGGGGGGGATGCCGCGGCCTCGGGTCACGTTCGCCAGGAACGGAACGACATCGTCCGGGCCCTCGGGGCCGCCGAACGAGAGCAGCAGCAGGGCGTCATAGGGGGCATGGGCTGGCTGATCCGACATGGCTCCGATCCTGCCACCCGCCACCGACAGCCGGGAAACCGCGGCCGACCGGGACCGGAGTCGACGGTAAATAGCCGTGCGACGTACGTATGTTCACTCGTAAGCTGTATAGCCCATCCATAGTCCTTACGACACTCTCGTCTCGTCACCCCTGTCCCCCTGAGCGCGGAGCCGGTCTTGTCCAGTCCCTACAGCGCGATATTCGGCGCCCCCGGCGCCAAGAGCTTCTCCGCAGCCGGCTTCCTCGGCCGTATGCCGCTGTCCATGATGGGCGTCGGCATCGTCACCATGATCTCCGAGCTCACCGGGCGGTACGGGCTGGCCGGTGCCCTCACCGCGGTCGAGGCGCTGGCCGCCGCCGTGCTGGGACCTCAGGTGTCGCGCCTGGTCGACCGGCACGGACAGCGGCGGGTGCTGCGCCCGGCCACCCTGCTGTCGCTGGTCTCGCTCGTCGGACTGCTGTTGAGTGCGCAACAGGGCTGGCCCGACTGGACATTGTTCGTGTTCTCGGCGGGCCTGGGCTGTGTGCCCAGCGTGGGTTCCATGGTGCGGGCCCGGTGGGCGGCGATCTACCACGGCTCTCCGCGTGAACTGCACACCGCCTACTCGGCCGAGTCGGTCATCGACGAATTCGTCTTCATCGTCGGGCCGATCCTGTCGATCGGCCTGTCCACGGGCTGGTTCCCGGAGGCCGGGCCGCTGCTGGCCGGCTGTTTCCTGGCGGTCGGCGTCTTCTGGCTCGTCGCACAGCGCGCCACCGAGCCCGTACCGCACCCGCGCGACCAGCGCTCGGGCGGCACGGCCCTGCGCTCGCGCGGCCTTCAGGTGCTGGTGCTGACGTTCGTGGCCACCGGGGCGCTGTTCGGTTCGATGGAGGTCGTGACGGTGGCCTTCGCCGAGGACCGGGGCCACAAGGCCATGGCCAGCGTGGTGCTCGCGGTGTACGCCCTGGGCTCCTGCCTGGCGGGCTCCGTGTTCGGGCTGCTGCACCTCAAGGGCGACCCCGCGCGCCGCTGGCTGCTGGGCGTATGTGCGATGGCCGTGAGTATGATCCCCCTCCAACTGGTCGGGAACCTGGCGTTCTTGGCCGTGGCGCTGTTCTTTGCCGGCCTCGCCATCGCGCCGACGATGGTGACCACCATGGGCCTGGTCGAGCAGCACGTACCGCGCGCGAACCTGACCGAGGGCATCACCTGGACCAGCACCGGGCTGGCGGTCGGGGTGGCGCTCGGCTCGTCGGCCGCCGGCTTGGTGGTGGACGCCGCCGGGGCCGAGGCGGGGTATGCGGTGCCCGGCACGGCGGGGGCGCTGGCGGCCATGGTCGCGTTCCTCGGCTACCGCCGGCTGCGGCCGGCGCCGGAGCGGGTGGAGCCGTCCACCCCGCGGGCAAGGGGAGGGGCTGACGAGCATGGCGGGGACAACGAGGACGAACACGTGGGCTAACTGGGCGGGGAATGTCACCGCCCGGCCGGTGCGCACGGTGACCCCGGCCGGCACCGGGGAGCTGGCCGCGGCGGTCGCCCGGGCCGCGGCGGACGGACTGCGGGTCAAGGCCGTGGGCAGCGGGCACTCCTTCACCGCCGCGGCCGTCACCGACGGGCTGCTGATACGCCCTGACCGCCTCACCGGAATCCGCGCGATCGACCGCGCGGCCGGGACCGTGACGGTCGCGGCGGGCACCACGCTCAGACAGCTGAACACGGCGCTGTCCCACGGCGGCCTCTCGCTGACCAACATGGGCGACATCATGGAACAGACGGTCTCCGGCGCGGTCAGCACCGGCACCCATGGCACCGGCCGGGACTCGGCCGCCATCGCCGCACAGATCAGCGGCCTGGAGCTGGTGACGGCGGACGGCTCGGTGCTGCACTGCTCGGCACGGGAGCACCCGGATGTCTTCGCGGCGGCCCGGGTGGGACTGGGTGCCCTGGGAGTGATCACCGCGATCACCTTCGCGGTGGAGCCGGAGTTCCTGCTCAGGGCCCACGAGGAGCCGATGCCCCTGGAACGGGTCACCAAGGAATTCGATCAACTCGTGGCCGAGAACGAACACTTCGAGTTCTACTGGTTCCCGCACACCGAACTCTGCACCACCAAGCGCAACAACCGCAGCGCGGGCCCGGCCGCGGCCCGCCGGCCGGCCCCCGCCGGGGGGGGGGGCGAGGGCCGGGCCCCCGGCCGGGGGGGGGCCGGCGGGGCGCGGGGGCGGGCGGGGGCCGCCCC
>NZ_JBDJPF010000135.1:0-4068 GCF_054957865.1 Streptomyces xingningensis | reverse complement strand
AGCACCCCAGGTGGAATGACCACGGCATCACAGCGGAGAAGGAAGCGAAGATCCTTGCCGACTTGGCGAGCCGTGACGCATCAGCTCTCGAGGGTGAGGTGCGTTGATCCGGTGAGGCCGCTGGATACGGATGTTGCCGTGAATTCTTCGATTCGTTCGCCCAGGGCACGAGCTTCGGCAGCACTGCGGTAGTCGGAATGCGTGAGTTGGGCCCGGGCCGCTTCAAGGCGTTTCACGATGCCCGCACCACGCCATTCACTGGGTACGCGAAGGACCGGGTCAAGTGCTTCGCAGGCACCTGAGAGTTCGCCGCGCAGCAGCCGAGCCCGAGCCAAGTCGATGGATGCATGAGAAGAGATGGACAGCGGGCGTGCGGCATCCGGTTTTCCATCCAGGATTTCCAGAGCATGGCTGGCAGCCGCCTCGGCTTCCGAGGAAGCACCGAGCAGTAGATAACTGGTGGCATTGCTCATGGCCACACGTTCCGCCGGGAACGCGAATTCGCCCCCAAGACCGTCATGCAGGTCGTCGCGGGCGTCGGTGGCCGGTTCCAGGGATGCTCTCAGCGACTGTTCGGCCGCGACATGGTCGCCGAGGTGAGCATAGGCACGCCCTTCAATGGCAGCGAGCCGAATGATGGCCGTACTGCCGAGTCCGCCGAACTGCCTTCCAGCGCGGACGTGTTGGACGGCCTCCGCCGGACGGCCGCACCAGAACGCGATACAAGCGAGCATGCCGTTCGCATACGCCTGGAGCGGCCCGTATTCGATGATCTGGCCGTAAAGAGCGGAAGTACGAGCCAGCTGCACCGCCGGCGGAAAAGCCCCGAGGTCGAAGCAGACTGCCGACAGCATCGCAGCCGCCTGCCCCGCCGCGAGGTAAAGCCGCTCGCGCTGACGGGGAACTTGGGTGCGTTCCAACATGCTCTGGGAGATGAGCAACAACTCCTTGGCCCTGCGGTGCACTTCCAGCGGAGTGGTGTTGTGGTAGGCGCGTGCGAGAGCGGCAATGTCGTCATGGAGCTGGTCAAGGGTTATGTCCGGCACAGTCAGGGAGGCTGCGTCCGTCGCGTGCGCGGCGGCATCCCGAGCGGTCATGATGAGTTCGCTTTCGTCGAGCACGGATACGGCAGGGGCAGGATTGAGTGCCGTATCGGCGGGTTGGAACAAGGAACGGACCGAGTGTCCGTACATACGTTCAAGGATCATGGGTGCGGGCTGTTGAGGCAGTGTGCGTACCTGACCGGTTGTCCAGCGCCGGAAGGTCACTTCAGCGACGGTGGCAGTTCCGATGCTTGGATCCGACCGTAACGTGGCCACCTCTTTCGCCGCGCGCCCGTAGTCCCTCACGAACACGTCATAGGTCTGGTTCTGTTGTTCAACCAGGTGTCGCAGCAGTGTTCGTCCGGCCATCTTTCTCCTCCACCGTCTGTATTGGTGGTCGGGCCGCCGAGTGCGGGCCTCCGCACTGGTCACTCTTCCCGTACAACTGCCGTGCGCAACACCGTTTGCAGTAGTGGTGCCCGACTGACACTTGAGTGATCTCGATCTCCCCGAAAGGAGGTTGAGGTGATACCCGTCATGACATGGCCGTGGCCTGGAGAGTGGATGGAGTCTGTCCTCCCAAGCACCGATGCGCAGGCGACACATGTGCTCACCATGGCAGCCTTGCACTAACAGAGCGAGATCATCATGGGTATCGCAGGCAGACCAGCCGCCTCGGACGGGTGTCCGATGATGCAACGTTCTCTCCTTCCCGTCCGGCACCAGCTGGCGATCGGTGTGGCGCCACAGGCAATGGCAGTTCGGGAAGCCCGTCATCGGCTCGCAAGCACTCTGTCGACGTGGAACGTGCCCACCAAACAGATTTCATTGGTTGAACTGATTGCCAGTGAGCTGATGACAAATGCCCTACAGCATGCTCCTGGCGGTCACATCGGGCTCTTGGCGGCCGAGCGCGGGGGCCGCTTGCTCATCGAAGTCGAGGACGGTGGAGGGTCGTCCGTTCCGGCGATACAGGCGGGAGTGAACGGGAACTGTGAGTCGGGTCGGGGCCTGGCGTTGGTGGAGGCGTTGGCCGATTCGTGGTCATGGTGTGCTCTTCCGCAAGGAGGCCATGCCATTTGGGCCTGTCTCTCCAGCTTTGCCGGCGACATGGATCGGCAAGTACCCGCCCTCGACGCAAGCTCTTCAACCCGCCCATGACACCGCCGACAGCGAAGGCAATCGCATGACGTACGCGACATCCCCATGGCCCTCCTTTCTTTCTTCTGGGGCGGCGCTCTGGCTCGTTTCACGGGAACGACATCCGCGCGAGGCCCGCGAGGCGTGGGTGAGGGGAGCAACTGCCGTGCTACGAATCGGCGTTCATTTCGATGTTGTCCAGCTTCCGGCCGCTGTCGTCGAAAACGGTGTCCGAGACATCAAGGACCGATTCGCAATCGAGGATCACTTCCGTGCGGTCGGCATCACCAGCGCAGTGATCGTCTCCCGCATACAGACCCAGTACAGCGTGCTCGTACCCCCCGGCACGGCGAAGAATTGGATCGAGCCCGGCATCGAGTGCCTGGGCAAGAACCAATATGCCGACTACCTCGCCGTCCCTGTGCCGACTCGGAAGGAGCCTCCGGGTGCCTACTGGCTCATGCCCGCACCGGACGGCCCGGGCGAATTGTGTGATCCGGTGCGGATCCGCATGCTCATTCGCAAAGCGTGCTGATGCTGCCAGGCGTTCGCGGGGGGACAGCCCGGCGATCTGCTCCCTGTCCCGTCGACAGGCGGCCCGGACGGCCACCTGATCACCCCCCCTCTCAGGGGGTGGCAGGCGGATCGAGACCTCAGCCGGGCAGCCCCCAGAAAGATCCGTGCAGGCCGGCCTCCGCGAAGTAGGCGGTTGCGGAAGCGGGGTCGCGGCGGATGTAGCCCGGGTCCAGGCGTCCGGTGTACCAGTCACTGGCGAAGCGCCACAGGGTGGCCAGATCCATGACGTAGCCACGCTCCTGGCGCGCCTTGTGCAGCCAGGCGTCGACGCAGTCGGTGGAGCAGAACAGTCGCTGGTTGCCGCAGGTGTGCACGACGTTGTCCCAGACCCGGTTCATGGGGGTGAGGAAATGGGCCACCTGCTCGCCTTCCGGCGGCGCGTCTCGGCCGACGACCCAGGCGTGTGGGGTGTCGCAGGCCGGGCAGCGGGTGGCGACCAGGACGTCGGGCTCGTCATTGAGCAGGTGGGGCATGGCGAACGAGTCCCAGGCGCAGCCGCCCCACCACAGGGTGTGTGCCCCCATGACGGAGAAGCCGAGCGGCACGGACGCGAAGGGGTGGGCCATCACGATCTGGTCGCTGTTCTGCGGGTCCAGGACCAGATCATGACTTGCGTGAAGGACACGCAGTTCCTGACGCGCCTGGTCGGAGGTGAGCCCGGTGAGTGCGGCGAGTTCCGGCACGCTCGGTGCGTAGCCGGTGCGCGCGAATCCGTGGTAGATGGCCAGGCGGACCCTCTCCGTTCCGTGAAGGGCCGTCGGCGCTGCTGGGGCGTTCTCGGTCATTCTCGTGGCTCCTTCGCTGGTCGCGGTGCTGATGTCCAGCGTGCGCCTTGGGAGAGGCCGGGGGCCAGGACGTAGGGGGCGACGGCCACTTGGCGACAGCCCGCGGCGCGCAGGGCGCGTAACAGTCGGCCGGCAGGCACTGAACGCGGCCGCGTGATCCCCGGCCCGGACGGCGAAGGAACGGGCCGGGTGCCCGGTCAACTCCGCCACCCCGCCGGTGACTTCCGGACGGGCTGGACTGCCCGCCCGGAAAGGCGACCGCGGCGGAGGGGAGAGATACCGGGCGGGTCAGCGCTGGAGATCGGCGAGTCGCTGCCGGGCCTTGGCCAGTTTTGGACCGTATGTGGCGGGGTCGGTCTGGTTGAGTGCGGTGTAGATGTCGACCGCTTCCCGCACCAGCTGGATCGCGCGTGGCTTATCACCGGTGGCGATGAGGAAGTCCGGGGTGGGCGACACGAGCCATTCGGCCAGTTGTGGTCGGTAGGTGGGGTTTTTGGTGGCGAGGGGTCGTAGGTTTTCGATGG
>NZ_JBDJPF010000134.1:0-4167 GCF_054957865.1 Streptomyces xingningensis | reverse complement strand
CAACCAACCATTCCCTGGAAAGAGAGCTCGGATCCCGACCACCGAAACCCGAAGCTCAAGCACCGGACAAGGGGAAGCTCAAATACCCAGGCGTGAGGAGCAGATGACAAGTTGGCGTCCGGGCCCGAGCTTCGGTCCATACCTCGTCCGGTTTCCTGTTCTCTCAACTGGCACATCTTGACCGTGGGGCCAGGGCCTCGAGAGCATTGGTGAGCGGACACAACCACAGACCGCAGAGCAGGAGACTCAGCATGGTACTGACACTCCTTGTCGGCGAGTGCGAGAAGGGTACGTGCCCACAGGTCTTCGCCATCGATGGGACCGACGACGTGATAGTCCAGGGTTCCAAGGTGAACGACCCAGAAGCGCTCAACTCCATGCGGCTTCCGGCGGACGAGACAGTCGTGCGCATCCCCATGTCACTGCTTCGGAGGTTGGCAAGTGAACATCTCGCGTGACGAGTTCGAAAAGCTCTTCGCGGACTTCCGCCGGGAAGCATTCAGGTTGGAGACCCTGGATGATTACAGCGCCTCTTCCGACCCGGAAAGCTTGCGGGCCTTCCTTGCTGGCGAACCTCAACCGGCTGACTACAACCAGGAGTGGGCCGACGAAGTACGCGCCAACATCGATGCCGGAAAACGGATGTATCGCGTACACATCCTGTCTCGACCACTCACGAACTACCTCAAATTCGAGCTGGGATGGGGCTACCAGAAGAACGCCAAGTCGGGAGAAGAGTTCTACATTCTCGACACAACCGGGCAACCCAACCCATTGGAAGGCGTACCGGACTTCTGGATGTTCGACGAATCCTCCATTGTTTCCATGAACTATGGGGAAGATGGAGGATTCCTCGGGGCCGAATCACACCCTGATACAGCCGGTTGGATAGCTCATCGGGACACCGCGCTGGCTCACGCTGTGCCCTTCCATGAGTGGTGGGAGCGATACGGCACAGAGTGAACCCCACAGACCTGGGCGAAGCGCTGCGGGAGCTACGAGCGGCCAGCGGAAAGCAGGCCAAAGTGGTTGCCCGCAGCGCTGCCATGTCTCCAAGCAAGCTGAGCAAGATCGAGAACGGCGCTCTACCACCCAGCGTCATCGACGTCGAGCGCATCCTCACGGCCCTGGAAGTCTCCGAGGAGGTCAAGGGCCAACTGGCGGAAGTCGCCCGACAAGTGGCCACAGAAGCCACAGCCTGGCGTATCTACCACCGGTCCGGGCTTCACAAGCACCAGGATGCCATTGGGGCCATTGAGGCTCAAACAAGTCTCATGCGGCTCTTCCAACCGTCTTGCATCCCAGGCCTGCTCCAAGCACCGGAGTACGTGCGGGGAATTCTCAAAAATCGCAATCTGACAGATGACGCCCTCGAGAAGATGATCGGGGCGAGGCTGCAGCGGCAAGAAGTCCTCTACGACAGGGAACGGGCCTTCCGCTTCGTGATTACCGAATCGGTGCTCCGATGGAAGCTCATCCCTGCGCCCATGATGGCGGCTCAGCTGGACAAGATCGTAACCATGTCGAGGATGCCTAACATCGCTGTCGGCATAGTTCCATTGTCTGCCCTGATGCCAGGGCTTCCCACATCTTCGTTCGCACTCTTCGATACACGTCTGGCCATCATCGAAATCCCACACGCGGAGATCACTACCCGTGAAATGCGAGACATTGAGCTGTACGTGTCCAAGTTCGAAGACTTCGAACGAGTAGCTGTTTATGGAGAAGAGATGCGCACCTTCGCCGCTAGCATCCGAGACGACTTCTTGAGGGAACAGGAAACGGACTAGAATCGTCTCGGCAAGGGCGTCACGATATCCACATGACCACGGACGCCGAAGCAGCCGCACAACAAGCCGACGCCTTCCTGGCAGGCAAGCGGAAATCAGACGACACCGCATTCATGCTCGAGCGCGTGCTGGCGGACATGGGCATCAGGGTCGGCGACCGGGACTCCTGGCCCCAACTCACCGGCCGCCCCTCCCTCTCCGGCGAACCCTCCGTCTTCCTGGGAACCATTCCCCTGCCCACCGCATGCAAGCTGATCGACACCCTGATCTACGCACAATCCGCAAAGCGCAAACAAGAGCAACGCGCCCTCGGCCACGACGTCTGACCGGTGTCCAACCAACCCATCAGGAAGGTCCACCATGACTGACCTCTACGACCTGCCCCTCCTCGGCGCCCAATTCGTCAAAGCCTGTGGCGGCAACACGCACCCCGACGGCGAAGCATGCGTCACCCTCGCCCGCATCGGCGACAACGCCTGGGCCCTCGGCGACAGCAAGCGCCCACACGCCGAGCCGCTGCGGTTCACCACCACCGAACTGAGCGCGGCGGGCATCGACCCGTCCCGCTTCGGCCTCTCCGCCTGACCCTTAAGAGTGCAGTTTCCGCTCTCTCAGCCCCTCCAGGAGGGCGGAAACCTCACTCCAACTAACCGAAATAGGAAGCTCCTTGCACTTCCATGGCTACTCGTGGGTCGGCGACAAGGCAGTCTTCGACAAGGAGAGCATCCGGCGCCCACCCTCGTCGGTCGAGCCGACCCCCACCAGCCCACCCGATGTGGTGGAGAGGTACCGAGAAGCGGTGATGGAGTGGCGAGCCACCGGCGTACCTCCCTTGGAGACAGCCTACTGGTTGCTGAAGCCGGCCAAGCTGATCCGGGGAACCTGGCAGCACCCGAAACAAGCCGCCACATGGCTGAGTGAGCAACTCGACGAGTACGTGCCACGCTTCGTTTCCCAGGCCGATCGCAACCCGATCCGCCTTGCGGACAAAGGCTCGTATGCGACAAAGACTCTCGGCTGGGGTATGGATGTCTCCCTCGGGTTCTACCTGGGACGACCGTTGTTCCTCAGCCTGGCCGTGGTGACGTGTTCCCCGAATCGTGCGATCCCTGAAGTGGCCTGCCCAAGCGTACGGTTGAGCCACTGAGGAGGCTGCCCATGCTTTCGAAGAGCGAATGGCGAGAGGTATTCGACGCCTACCAGCACGGCGCCTGGCGCTTCGAGGCGCAACCCACCTACACCATGCCCAATGAGGCGGTCAGTCTCGCCCGGTTCCTCCGAGGAGAGCCGAAGCCAACGGACCACCACCCGTGCCGGCAAAGCGGTCCTGCACCGGCGCACCGCGCTCGGCAGCCTGCTGCTACGGCGGGGCGTTTAGGAGGAAGGTTCCTCCGGCCTCGGTGGCGAGTTGGGCTGCTGCGTCGCGGACAGGTGGGCCGGAGCCGCTGGCGAGACTGCCGTCCACGGCCAGGCCGACGACGATCACGCCACTTGGTGGGCGCCCCTCTGCTTCAACGCGCAGGGTCACGGGTCAGTAGATCGTCAACGAGACACCGCACAGGCCGAGTCCGAGCTCCGAGGCCTGCCGCCACTGCCTCAACGGCCCATCAATGACGCTCTCATCCTCCGGGCGCTCGTCCAGCCATATCTGGCGTTCCGCCGCCGCCCGTTCGTCCTCCGTGAAGGCCAAGGCACGCTCCACTCGCGGCAAGCTGTCCCTCACCTCCGCGGAGGTCAGCAGGAAATTGCCGCACCAGCCGGGCAGCAACACCGCGCGCTCGGGCCCGACGGCATGGAAGAAGGCCGCCAGGGCATAGGTCTTGGACCGCACGGACAGGAACGTCTGCTCCCCCTCGCTCACCTCCCAGACGTCCCTGACCAGCCAGAACCCATCATCGTCGGTGCCGTTGTACATCTGCTGGACGTGCCGCCCGGCAGCAGTCAGCTCCTCAAACGATCCGATGGCTTCCCACTCCGGCGTCCCGACGTTGAACTCCCCCCAGGTGCGGTAGTCCGGCAACGGCCCACGCTGCCACCGCTGCCACCGCTCGCGCATCACCGGATCATCACGGTCGGCCTCGATCAACGGCACCATCCGCGGTGCCAGCCCCTCGATGAACGCGTCGTTGTGGGCGCTGATTGCCCAAGCCGTGGTGATCCCCATGCGGTCACCATAGGGGCCACCACCGACAAGCCCGGCCCTGGCCGGGCGAGCAACAGAAGTCGCCGAGGCCCTGCACGGTCGCGTCGTCTCCTACGACGGCACCTGACCCGGGCTACCGCCGGGGTTGGCGCGTACGGTCGCGGACCATGGCGCGGAGTGCGTCGACGTAGTGGTGAACGGCGGTGGCGACCTCGGCCGGGCCCGGATCCGTCG
>NZ_JBDJPF010000133.1:0-4252 GCF_054957865.1 Streptomyces xingningensis | reverse complement strand
CCAGAAGATCGACGGGGCGAAACAGCAAGGCCCGGATTAACCAACAGGGTCCGGTTTCCGGGCCGCGCCCCTTTTTGCCGCTCGTTTTTGTTGCTCGCGTACCGATTCATGACACGGCGGTGCAACGATCACGCATTACGGGCTCCGCGACGCAACGTTCGCACACACATACGCAATAATGGTGCATTACGAGCGCAACTACCCACCTCATAGGGTCTGCGCTGTACGTGGAGTGGCGGGTACCGCTTGCTCGGCGGTTCCCCCATCCATCCGGGTTCGCTCCGCCTTGCCTTCGGTCACCGCGCTCGACTTCGCAGCGATCAAGGAGCCACCACGTGTTGGACCAAGGCACAGCGCCCCCCGCCGTCCGCCGGGCGCCCGCCGGTTTCGGCGCCCGCCTGATGCGCCGCAAGCCGGTCGAGCGCCTGGTCGCCGAGGGCGGCCAGGGCGAGGGCGGCACGCTGCGGCGCTCGCTGGGCATGTGGCAGCTGACGATGATCAGCATCGGGGCGACCCTGGGCACCGGCATCTTCGTGGTGCTCGGCACGGCGGTGCCGAAGGCCGGCCCGGCCGTCGTCATCTCGTTCGTCATCGCCGGAGTCACCGCGCTCTTCTCCGCCCTGTCCTACGCGGAGCTGGCCGGCTCCATTCCGGTCTCGGGCTCCTCCTACTCCTATGCCTACGCCACCCTCGGCGAGCTCATCGCCTGGGTCTGCGGCTGGTGTCTGATCCTCGAGTACGGCGTCTCGGTCGCTGCCGTCGCCGTCGGCTGGGGCCAGTACCTCAACGAGCTTCTCGACGGCATCTTCCATGTCACCATCCCGGCCTCGCTCGCCAGCCCGCCCGGCGCCGGCGGGGGAGTCTTCAACCTGCCCGCGCTGCTGGTGGTGCTGCTGTGCATGGCCTTCCTGCTCGGCGGAGCCAAGGAGAGCGCCCGCGCCAACGCGATCATGGTCGGGGTGAAGATCGTCGCCCTGCTGCTGTTCTGCGCCGTGGCCTTCACCGGCATCCGGGCGGGCAACTACGCGCCCTTCATGCCGCTCGGCCTCGGCGGGGTCAGCGCGGCCGGCGCCAGCCTCTTCTTCTCCTACATCGGCTTCGACGCCGCCTCCACGGCGGGCGAAGAGGCCAAGAACCCCAAGCGCGACCTGCCCCGCGCGATCATGCTCTCGCTGCTGATCGTCACCGCGCTGTATGTCCTGGTCGCGGCCATCGCGGTCGGGGCCATGCCCTGGGGCGACTTCCAGGGCTCCGAAGCGGCGCTCGCCGGGATCATGAAGGACGTCACCGGCCAGGGCTTCTGGTCCGTCCTCCTCGCGGCCGGCGCCGTCATCGCCATCGCCAGCGTGGTGCTGACCGTCCTCTACGGGCAGACCCGCATCCTCTTCGCGATGGCCAGGGACGGCCTGGTCCCCAAGACCTTCGCCAAGGTCAGCCCGCGCAGGGGCGTCCCGGTCGCCAACACCGTGATCGTCTCGCTGTTCTGCGGCATACTCGCCGCGGCCGTCCCGCTCGACCAGCTCGCCGACGCCACCAGCATCGGCACGCTGTTCGCCTTCGCCCTGGTCAACGTCGCCGTCATCGTCCTGTTCTTCAAGCGCCCCGACATGCCCCGCAACTTCCGGGTGCCGCTCTCCGGGGTCCGGCTGCCGCTCGGCAAGGGCGTGCGGGTGCCGCTCGCGCCGGTCTTCCCGGCCATCGGCTTCGGCCTGTGCCTGTTCATGATGACCAGGCTCCACGCGGTCACCTGGAAGGTGTTCGGCGGCTGGCTGGCCGCCGGGCTGGTCGTCTACTTCCTCTACGGCATGCGGCGCTCGCGGCTGGCCCACGAGGAGGCTGCCGGTACTCCGGGCACGTGATCTACTTCTGGTGGCAGCAGCAGGTCCCCGTAGAAAAGTGATCCACCCGCAGTGCGACTCAATGAGCTCGACGAACGTATCGTCCACGCCCTGGCCGAGGATGCCCGGCGCTCCTACGCCGACATCGGCGCCGAGGTCGGCCTGTCCGCTCCGGCGGTCAAGCGGCGCGTCGACCGGCTGCGCACCGAAGGCGCCATCACCGGCTTCACGGTCCGGGTGGATCCAGCGGCGCTGGGCTGGGAGACCGAGGGCTTCATCGAGCTCTATTGCCGCCGCAACACCTCGCCCGAGGCGATCCACCGGGGACTGTCGCGCTACCCGGAGGTGGCATCCGCCTCCACGGTGACCGGTGAGGCCGACGCCATCGTCCAGGTCTTCGCCTCCGACATGCGGCACTTCGAGCGCGTACTGGAACGGATCGCGGGCGAGCCGTTCGTCGAGCGCACCAAGTCGGTGCTGGTGCTGTCGCCGCTGCTGCGCCGCTTCACCTCGGGCGCGCCGTCCTGACCCGCTACGCCGCGGCCGCGCAGGCGGGTTGTCCCGCGTGCAGTTCGGCGAACGTGCCGGTGCGGGCGGCACGCAGGGCGACCCGGATCCGGCGGGCCTGGTATGCGGTGCAGTAGTCGTCCAACTCGTCCTGGCCGAGCCATTTATAGGCGGCGAGGGCGGCCCGTCGGCCGTCCACCGGGCGCGGAAGCCGGATGCGGACGTCCTCGGCGAGGGTCGGTACGCGGTAGACGAAGTCGATACGCGTGGGGGAACCGGTCCGCTGGTCGCCGGGGATCAGGTCCGTCATGACCAGCCGGATCGGGGGGACGGTCAGGCCGGTTTGCACCTCCACGGCCCGGACCATGGCCTCCCAGGTGGGCTGGGCCCCGGTGGCGGCGCCCCCGGGAAGGCGGAAGTTCCGATCAGCCCGGTTGTCGGCCGATGACACGGCGAGCACGGTGCCGTTGGGCTTGAGCATCAGCGCCAGGGCGTGAATGTGGGTGTGCATGCGCGGTTCCTACTCTGGAGCGTGGCATGGGAACTCACTACCGAACGTAGCGATCCGGTGGCACAACCAGCTTGGAGCGTGGAAAAGTTGGTGCGCAAGCCACGGTGAGGTTTTCGCCGAACTGGCATATTTGGCGTGCAGGGCACGGGGTTTTGCGCGGTGGGCATGGGGTACGGGCCGGTGGGCGCCGGTACTTCGGAGCTGTCCAGCAGCACTGCCGAGCAGGACACGGGCGCTGCCGCGCAGGGCACGGGAGGGCGCGCGCATGGCAGTCAAAACGGGGCCGACAATCCGGCGGATCCAGCTCGGCAAGGAGCTCAAACGGCTCCGTGACCGGGCCGGGTTGTCGCTGGAGGAAGCGGTCAAGGGGTTGGGCTTCAGCGATACGAAGCTCTGGCGCGTCGAGCACGGGACGACGAGCCTCGACAAGGTGTCCGACCTTCGCAGTCTGTGTGAGCGGTATGGGGTGGAGGACGAGGAGGACGTCGAGTTCTTGATTCAGATCCAACGCGACTCGTTGAGTCGCGACTGGTGGATCCCGTTCCGGAACGTCCTGCCATCCGGCATGACGATGTTCGTCGGCCTGGAGCGCGATGCGCGTCGGGTACGTGCTTGGCAGCCGCTGGTCGTGTTCGGGCTGCTGCAATCGGAGCGGTACGCACGATCGATGTTCGAGACCGCGAAGCCTGTCGAGGAGAGGACGACCGAGTTTGTCGAGCGCAGTCTCCAACTGCGCATGGAACGCAAGGAGATGATCACCAGATCCAAGGACCCACTGGAGCTCTGGGTCGTCATGGCCGAGGCGGCCATCCGTAACACGCTGGGTGGACCGGAGGTGATGCGTGAGCAGTGTGCGCACATCATTGAACTGTCCCAGCTCGACAACGTGACGGTGCAAATCCTTCCTTGGTCTACGCCGACCTTCCGGTCCAGTACCAACTTCACGCTGCTGGACTTCGCTTCGCCGGTGGCAACAGTCGTCCAAACCGACTTCGTCGAATCGGTGAACATCGTCGACAAGGACACTGAGGTCTGGAAACACACGCGCAGATTCGACGCGATGAGCGCGAGCGCACTCAGCCCTGTTGAGACCCCTGCTTTCCTGGAACGGTTGGCAAGAGAATGGACATAGCCATCAATGCGTACCCGACGGTCCGAGAAGTGGCCGACGAATCGCCCTGGTTCAAGTCCTCCTACAGCGGAGAGAACGGGACCAACTGCGTCGAGGTGGCAAACGTCGTGGCGTACGTTGGCATACGCGACTCCAAGACCAGGACCGGCCCGGCTCTCCTCATGCCGGCCGCCGCCTGGGCCGCGTTCATCGGATACCTCCGAGGAGATCCCCGCCTTCAGGCGGGGGAGGAATCGGACTTCTGCGGAGCAGGGCAAGGGGCTG
>NZ_JBDJPF010000132.1:0-4406 GCF_054957865.1 Streptomyces xingningensis | reverse complement strand
CCTTTTGGGGGGCCGACATCGGCGGGTGGTCAGGGCATAGTCGCGGCCCCCCGACACTGGGCCCATGGGCGGCGGCACCCGGTTTCCCGGGTGCCGCCGCCCTTGGGCGTTCTGGTGCCGCTCGGCTCAGTAGGCCGAGTTGACGTTGTCCATCGAGCCGTAGATCTTGGCCGCGTAGTTGCAGGCGGCGGTGATGTTGGCGACCGGGTTGTAGATGTCCCAGGAGGTGCCCTCGACGTGGTACGCCTGGAAGGTCGGGTCGATCACCTGCAGCAGGCCCTTGGAAGGGATGCCGGCCGCGGCGTTGGAGTCCCAGTTGTTGATCGCCTGGGGGTTGCCCGTGGACTCGCGCATGATGTTGCGGTAGATGCCGTCGTAGGAGCCCGGGATGTTGTGGGCCTTCATGATGTCGAGGGACTCCCGGATCCAGCCGTCCAGGTTGTCGGCGTAGGCCGGGGCGGCCGGGGCGGCCGGGGCGGCCTGGGCGGCGGGGGCGGCCTGGACCGGCTTGCGGACCTCGGAACGGCTTGCGGCCTCCTTGCCGGCCCGCTCCTTGTCGGCCTTGGCCTTCGCCTCGGCCGTCTTCTTGGCCTGGGCGTCCGCCTGCGCCTGCTTGGTGGCGGTGTCCGCCTGCTTGGCCAGCTCGCGCTGCTGCTCCTCGGTGCCGAAGGTCTTGGCGTTCCAGGCGACCGGCTTCACGGAGATCGCCTGGGCGTCGCTCTCGGCGGAGGCGCCCGGGACGACGGCGAATGCCAGTGCGGCGACACCTGCCGCGGCGATGCCTGCGGCGGAGAGCGTGTGGACCTTGGTGAGACGGCTATAGCCGGAGATGGAGCGCATAACTGTGCTGAACCTCTTCCAATCGCTTGAGTCGCAGTGGCCCGATTTCGGCGCAAAAGAAGCGCCGCTTCTCGTTCACGGCGCCCTGCGGCTGAGCAATTGTTAGCGGCTGCAAAAAGCTGTGGCAAAGGTGTGACGTACTATCCCGCATCGTTGCGGAGGGGGTCGGCGAGCAGGCCCGGAACGCTTCCGCTGCCTGCTCACCGCCCTCCTTATGGCGCCCTTACCCGGCCACTAGCCAGGGTCGTAGGTGATTTGCGTCCTATGCGCGGGCTCACACCGAGACCCCTCCGGGCTCGCTCAGCGTGACCGCGCCGGTGCCCTGGGCGTACCCCGGGCTCAGACCTCGACCAGCACCTGGTCGAGGCTCTTGCGGAGCAGGTCCGGAACCTCACAGTCCGCGGCCGGGTAGCCCACCGGGATCACCGCGAAGGCCTTCTCGTTCGCCGGCCGCCCCAGCACCTCGGACAGGAACCGCATCGGGCTCGGCGTGTGCACCAGCGCCGCCAGCCCCGACAGATGCAGCGCGGACAGCAGCATCCCGACCGCGATGCCCACCGACTCGTCCACGTAGTAGTGCTTGCGCTTGTCGCCGTCGGCGCCGAGCCAGTAGCGCTGCCGGAAAACCACGATCAGCGCCGGCGCGTCCGTCAGATGCGGCTTCACCTCGTCCGTACCCAGTGGCCGCAGGGCCGCCAGCCACTCCTCACCGAGCCGGCCCGCATAGGAGAGGCGCTCCTCTTCCTCCGCCGCCGCACGGATGCGGACGCGCACCCCCGGGTCCTTCACCAGGACGAACGTCCACGGCTGCTGGTGCGCCCCGGACGGCGCGGTGGCCGCGCACGCGATCGCGTCCCGCACCACCTGCTCCGGCACCGGGTCGGTGGAGAACTGGCGCACGGTCCGCCGCCGGCCCATCCGCGACCGCAGCTCGGCGGCGCGGGCGAGGGACTCCTCGGCGGGCATCCGCTCCGGGCGGTAGGGGACCGGACGGTAGGGACCGCCATGGGTGGGTGTCCACTGCGTTGGTATAGACATGGCCGGAGTCTTCCCGGACCACCTGCCTTCAGACCCCCCGACCGCGAGCCCTCGGTCCTAGGTCACAGGGCGCAAGCACCCACCACCGAGGTCCGATACCCCCGCGATCACCGCTGGGTACGGTGAAGCCATGACCAATGGCCCACGCTCCGGACTGGCCGCCGTGAGCACCGCGATCCTCGCCATGAGCCGGCATCTCGAGGTGCGCGACGTACTCCAGACCATCGTCGTCTCCGCCCGCGAACTGCTCGGCGCCACCTATGCCGCGCTCGGCGTCCCGGACGACCACGGCGGCTTCGCCCAGTTCGTCGTCGACGGCGTCAGCGACGAGCAGTGGAAGGCCATCGGCCCGCTGCCCCGCCAGCACGGCATCCTCGCCGCGATGCTCGAGGACGCCGCCCCGCAGCGCCTCGCCGACGTCCGCCAGGACCCCCGCTTCGGGGGCTGGCCCAAGGCCCACCCCGATATGTGCGACTTCATCGGCATGCCGGTCGCCGACGGCGACGAGATCCTCGCGGTGCTGTTCCTCGCCAACAAGACCGTGCCCCGGGCCGGGTTCACCACCGAGGACGAGGAACTGCTCGGCATGATCGCCCAGCATGCCGCCATCGCCCTCACCAACGCCCGCCTCTATGAACGCAGCCGCGAGCTGACCATCGCGGGAGAGCGGGCCCGGCTCGCCCATGAGCTGCACGACGCCGTCTCCCAGAAGCTCTTCTCCCTGCGGCTCACCGCCCAGGCCGCCACCGCACTGGTCGACCGGGACCCCACCCGGGCCAAGGACGAGCTGCACGAGGTCGCCCGCCTCGCCGCCGAGGCGGCCGACGAGCTGCGGGCCGCCGTGGTGGAGCTGCGCCCCGCCGGACTGGACGAGGACGGACTGGTCGCCACCCTGAGCACCCAGATCAAGGTGCTCGACCGGGCCCATGCCGCGCGCGTCACCTTCGCCGCGCACGCCATGCGGGCCCTGCCGGCCGCCCAGGAGGAGGCCCTGCTGCGCGTCGCACAGGAAGCCCTGCACAACGCCCTGCGCCACTCCGGTGCCCGGCATGTCGAGGTCACCCTCTCCCGGGTGGGCCAGGGCGCCGCCCTGCGGGTCGCCGACGACGGAACCGGCTTCGACCCCTCCGCCGTCCGGCGTGCCGGGCGGCACCTGGGGCTGGTGTCGATGCGGGACCGGGCCAATGGCGTCGGCGGCACATTGACCGTAGTTTCGGAGCCCGGCGCGGGCACCGCGATCGAGATGGAGGTGCCCGGTGGCTGAGGACCGTGCAATCAAGGTGCTGCTGGTGGACGATCACCAGGTGGTCCGCAGGGGCCTGCGCACCTTTCTGGAGGTCCAGGACGACATCGAGGTGGTCGGCGAGGCCGCGGACGGCGCCGAGGGCGTCGCCCGGGCCGAGGAGCTGAACCCCGACATCATCCTCATGGACGTGAAGATGCCCGGCACCGACGGCATCGAGGCCCTGCGCCGGCTGCGCGCGCTGGACAGCCCCGCCCGGGTGCTGGTCGTCACCAGCTTCACCGAACAGCGCACCGTGATCCCGGCCCTGCGGGCCGGAGCCGCGGGCTATGTCTACAAGGACGTGGACCCCGAGGCCCTCGCCGGAGCCATCAGGTCCGTGTACGCCGGGCATGTGCTGCTCCAGCCCGAGGTCGCCGACGCCCTGCTGGCCCAGGAGGACACCGGAGGCGGCCAGGGCCGGGGCAACGCGCTCACCGAGCGGGAACGCGAGGTACTGGCCCTGATCGCGGACGGCCGCTCCAACCGGGAGATCGCCAGGGCCCTCGTCCTGTCGGAGAAGACCGTCAAGACCCATGTCTCCAACATCCTGATGAAGCTCGACCTCGCCGACCGGACGCAGGCGGCCCTGTGGGCCGTGCGCCATGGGATCGGCGCCTGAGCCCGGCGGTTGCGGAACGTCGCGTTCTGATCAGAGATTCATGCGGTCGTGTGATTGTCCGCATGACCCAGAAACCCGACCGGCGATGGCCCGTTCTCCATGGCGTAACCGCGGCGGCTGGCCGTGGCAACGTTTCAGGAAGGTCAGAAGAAGAGTGAAGAACATCAAGAAGGCCGCTGCCGTCACCCTCGCCGTCGGCGGCCTCGCCCTCGCCGGTGCCGGTGTCGCCTCCGCGCACCAGGCCGACGGCGAGGCGCACAACTCGCCCGGCGTCGTCTCCGGCAACGTCATCCAGGTTCCGGTCGACGTGCCCGTGAACGTTTGCGGCGACACCATCAACGTGGTCGGCGCGCTGAACCCGTCGCACGGCAACATCTGCGTCAACGAGTAGAACGGCGCCGGGCTCACTCGCCCGGCCGGTCGGCCCCCCGCCCCCCGGGCCGACGTACCGGGGGGGGCAAAAGGCCCCATGAGGGCAAACACCCCCCGGGGGCGGGGCTGCTTGGGGGGGGGGGGTTTTATTTTGGGGGGGGGGGGCGCGGGTTTTTGGTGTTGGTCCCTTCCGTGGGGGCGCCCCCCCCTGGGGGGGGGGGGGGGGGGGGCCGGGGGGGCTCAGCAGGTCCA
>NZ_JBDJPF010000131.1:0-4547 GCF_054957865.1 Streptomyces xingningensis | reverse complement strand
GACGCAGCATCGCGGGAGCTCTTTTCTCCTGGTGGTGTAGGCCCTCGGGTGGTGTGAGGCACCTCCGGGGGCCGCTTCGTGCTTGCTCGCTGTGAAGCAGCGGAATATGCCGACCGTACTTCGTGATTAACGCAAGTCACCCAAAATCGAGGTGAGTTCACCCGGTCGTGTGGTTGCGCCGACTGCCGGTGAGGTGGCGGGACCAGTGGTCGCGCGGGCAGGATCGCTTTCCGTCACCTCCGGATCGACGTCGTAGCCGGTAAGCGGGCTACGCCGGAAGAGCGCCGATGGCGACCTGCCACGGGTACGCGTCGAGATTGCCCTGCCTTGGCTTGTGAGGGACGAACGCGCCCTCGCCCAGCAGGACGGTGACGCCCGCAGTGCGCAGGGTCTCGATGTTGCGGGGCACGGCAGGGTGCAGCCCCTGGGCGTCGTTCCAGTGCGGCAGGGCGACGATGGGGAGCCCGAGGCCGATGCCCTCGGTGATGAGTCCCAAGGCAAGGGTGTCGCTGATTCCGGCCGCCCACTTGTTGAGGGTGTTCGTGGTCAAGGGGGCGACGAGCATGGCATCCGGTGCGGGCAGGACGTCCTCTTGCGACGGCAACTTGTACTGGTGCCGGATGGGGTGACCGGTCAGCTCGTGCAGCCGGTCGATTTCCCCGTGGGCGTCCTCGGTGGCCCACCGGTAGGCCGAAGGGGTCAGGATCAGGCAGACATCCCAGTCGGCGGCCTGTGCGGCGCGGATGGCGACGTCGATCCGGCGGGCCGGTGGGGCGGCGCAGGCGATCAGATACAAGGTCCGGTTGGTCATCCGGGCAGTCCACATCGTTCGGCCAGCGCCCGCAAGCGCCCTTCGGCCGATCCTGAGCCGAGCAGTCGCAGATCCTCGACGAGCGCGCGGGTCCGCGGCCGACAGCGGACTTCCTCAGCTGCTTCCTGCTCGGCCTCAAGCAACGTGTCCACCGCCTCCGCTCGGCGACCGGTTTGGGCGTACGCCCGGGCGAGGTCGGCGAGGTAGTGGGCGCGGCGTTCGCGTGGGAGAGCAGCGCGGGCAGGGCCGGGGATGTGCTGGGCAGCGGCCACCGCGTCAGCTCCTTGAGACAGTTGGACGTGCGATGCGACCTGGTAAAGGCGGACATTCGTCGGCCTCTGCTCGGGCTCCGGCCGCGATGCGGTCCGGGAGGCGGCCGGGGGCCAGGACGTAGGGGGCGGTGGTCACTTGGCGGCAGCCCGCCGCGCGCAGGGCTCGTAACAGCCAGATCCAATGAGACAGGACAGTGATCACGCGGCAGAGTCGTCGCCGGTCTGGGGTTCGTTCACCCACTCTTGGGCCGCCGCGAGGTTGTCGGCGGTGCCGACCACCTGGTATGAAAAGTCGTCCCACTCCTCCAGGACCCGCGGCTCGTCGCGGCGAAGGTGGCTGGCCCCGCCGTGGACCGGTCGGTGGCGGCGGTACTGATTCATCGGCGGTTGGCGGCGTTTGGTGTACGCGGCGAGCGGGTCGTCGGCGTCCATGTGCGGGACAGCCCGGGATGGCTGGTTCGGGGGTCCGGGTCGGCGATGCTTGCCCATGCGCTCGATGATGTCAGGCCGCGACCGTGGTCGGGCGGGCGGCGGCGAGTTCTCTCGCCCGAGTGCGTACGTCCTCGACCGAGGCAGTCTCGTACGGGCGGGCGGCGTCCAGCAGGGTGTTGAGCCGAGAGGTGACGAGTGTGGAGTTGACGCGGGCTGCGTCGTCGAGTGCCTGATGAGCTGCTGCGGCGCCCCGCTCCGTCGCGCCCCCGTCGAACAGCGCGGCGGTAAGGCCGACCCGGTCCATGACCTTCACGCGGTCGAACCCGGGTCTGCGCAGCTGGAGAGCCACCCGGCGGCCCCGGTCGAGTCCAGCGAGGTCGCGCGCGGAGACCGCGCGGGCGCCGGCGTGTTCGGCAGCGTCGAAATAGCTCACCCACTCGGGAACGTCGCCGCCGAGCCCGTCCGCCAGGAGCTCGTCAGCGGCACTGAGGTGCGTCTCGGCCTGCCGCTCGTCGCCGAGGGCCGCGTGCACTCGCCCGGTTTGCGGGGCCACCTTCGTGACTTAAGAGGACGCGCAGATAGGAGGGGTGGCGGTGGCCTGGATGCGGACGGGCGGGCCTGTGGCGCTCGTGGGGTTTCCCCTGTCTGTATGGCTGCCATTTCGAGGCTGCCGGGTGAGCTGTGTCAACCGCCGGACGTGCTCCAGCGCAGGTTGAGTTGATCCAGCAGAGCGGCCTCGCCCGTCGCGGTGAGTTGGATCGCGCGGTCGGACCCGATTCGTTCGATCCATCCGGTGGCGAAGAATCGGTTGCAGAGGGCCGCCCCGGCGGCCCCTGCCAGGTGCGGGCGGCGCTCGGTCCAGTCCAGGCAGCTGCGCACCATCGGGCGGCGTGTTTGACGCAGTGCCTCAGTGTCCGCGCCCACCTCCTGCAGCCAGGTCAGACCAGTGGTGGTCAGCGTCCAGCCGTCGTGGCGGCTGAGCATGTCCTGGCTGGTCATCGCGTCGGTGATCGCGACGCCCAATGTTCCGGCGATGTGGTCATAGCATGTCCTGGCCCGTGCCAGGGCCGTTTGTGTCGTCACCGTACGCAGCGTGCGTGGGTGTTTGGCGACGGGTGGGGCGTGTGAGGCCAGTGTCTCGATCAGTTCGGCGATGTCGGTGGTGGCCAGCCGTAGGTAGCGGTGCCTGCCCTGGCGTTTCTCGGCGAGTACGTCAGCGGCGACGAGCAGGTTCAGGTGCTCGGTGGCCGTCGAGCGGGCGACGCCGGCGTATCGCGCCAGCTCGCCTGCGGTCCAGGCACGTCCGTTGAGCAGGGCCACGCACATCGACGCCCGCGTGCGATCGGCAAAGATCGCCGCCAGGTACGCCAGTCCAGGGGCCGCGTCCACACGAACATTCATGCTCTTTACTATCCCCCACATCGGTTCGGCCGGCACCGAACAGTCCGGCCAGCACGATGAGCCCATGACCTTGACAGCCCCGGACGCGCACCGCGTCATCACGCCCAGCATCCTGTACTTCGGCACGCCCGTCGTTGTCCTGTCGTCCGAGAACGCAGACGGCACGGCGAATCTCGCGCCGATTTCCTCCGCGTGGGCGCTGAGCGATGTCTTCCTCCTCGGCCTCGGCGCGAACGGCCACACCGTCGACAACCTCCGGGCCCGACCGGAACTAGTGATCAACTTCCCGTCGCCCGATCAGTGGCAGCAGGTCGAGCGTCTCGCATTGCTCACCGGCGCCGATCCGGTCCCAGCCGGCAAACCGGCTGCGTGCCGCTTCGAACCGGACAAATTCGGCGCGGCCGGATGGCACCCGACACCATCAGAGATGGTGCGCCCGCCCAGGGTTGCCGAGTGCCCGGCACAGATCGAGGCCACGGTCAGCAGTCTGCGGCCCGACGCGTCGGATCAATTTGTCATCGTCGAAGCCACGGCCGTCCGTGTGCACGCGGACACCGGCATCGTCATCGACGACACTTCCCATATCGACCCGACCGTGTGGAGCCCGCTGATCTACAACTTCCGCCATTACTTCGGTCTCGGCCCACGGCTGGGCAAAGCGGGCCGGGCGGAGTACTGACAGGGCGTGTGGTCATGGAGGGCCGTTGGTTCGTTCGTCCCAGCGGTGGGTCGTCCATGCACGTCGGGTTAGGCTGCGGACGGTGATGATGGTGTCGGCGAGGTCGAAGAAGGCGTTGACGACGGTGGTGCGGCGTTCGTAGCAGAGGGTGAGCCGGTGGAAGGCGTTCTGCCAGGCATGGGTGCGCTCGACGTGCCACCTCCGGTTCGCCTGGATCGGCGCCTTACGCCCTTGTGCGCGATGCGCCAGTCAGGTTTCGGGCGGTGAATCGTGGCGGTTCGCGGCGGCCAGTACCCTGCCGAGGGGGATTCCGTAACCATCCGTCATATCTGAGCGTTTCAAGCCCTGTTTGCCGCGATCGACCGGTGAGCGTCCGGCGACCTCACCGCCACCAGGGGCCTTGGTGATGGAGCCGTCGATGGCGATCTGGTCGAGCACGGGCCCCATGATCCGGTCGTAGGACTGGAGCGCGATCTGCTTGAGCTGGGCGAAGACGCCGAGACGGATCCACTCGTCGCGACGGTTGCGGATGGTGGTCGCGGAGCACGTCGTGTCAGCGATCCCCTGGTAGGAGCAGCCGAACCGGAGAAGTTGCAGCAGTTTGTCGAACACGATCCGGTCGTTGATGCGGGGATGGTGGCACCCCAGCGGATGGGCCGGGTCGACCGTCGGGCGCTCGGGCAGCAGCGCCGCGAACTGGTCCCAGAGCGGGTCGGTCAGCCATGATGGCAAGACGGGCATGGGCCTCCCCAGTGATCACAGAGCGTCGCAACTCCATGATCACCGGGACCTGTGCCGTCTTGCTACAGGGTCCCCCACGCCACCAATCTGCGCGAGCTCTTACGCAAGTCATCAAAAACCAGGGTGAGTTCACTCGGTCGTGTGGTGGTGCCGACCGCCGGTGAGGTGGCGGGACCAGTGGTCGCGCGGGCAGGATCGCCTCATGCGAGTT
>NZ_JBDJPF010000130.1:0-4601 GCF_054957865.1 Streptomyces xingningensis | reverse complement strand
CGAAGCCAAAAGCGCCCTCATCACCCTCGTCGAACACGCCCTCATGGCCCGGCTCAAGTGACCGCCGCCGCAAGGCGGTGGGCTGTGTGATTGAACACGGGCCGGCCCACGGTTCATAACATTTCGACTGTTGAATTGGCCGGACGCGACCACCCGACGCGTTCGGCCGGTTTCACTGCGCGCACAATTCGCCCGCCTTTTGAAGGCTGTCGCGCTTAATGCCCGTTTTATGTCGGGCATGCTGCGCCGGGCAGCGGCTCTGCCCAGTGTTTGGAACGCACTGCCCGGCATGCTGGAATTTCCCGAACTGAGCAGTCATGGCTCAGCCGAACGACGGCACGAGGACAGTGCGCCGAGAGGTTGTTGGACGAGTGAGGCGAAGAAAGACCGGCACCGCGCAGCAGACACGAGACGCGCGGGGCAACTTCACACCGCCGTCGCGTGCGGCGGTGCCGCCTTCCGACGTTCCCGAATCCCCCGCCGCGCCGCCGAGCCGCGGCGGCCGTCTCTCGCCCCGCAACTGGCGGGTGCCCACCCGGCTGAACGCCATCCTGCTGATACCGGTGCTGGTCGCCCTCGCCTTCGGTGGCCTCGATGTGAAGAAGTCCATCGACACCTGGGTGGAGGCCGAGGACGCCGCGAAGACCGCCCGGCTGGTGCGGGCCGCCGGCAGCTACGCCCACGCCGTGCTCCAGGAGCGCGACGGGTCCGCGATACCCCTGCTCGAGAACAAGACCGACGACCCGGGCGTCAAGAAGCTCCGGGACGCCACGGACACCGCCCGCGAGGAGTTCGACAGGGCCGCCAAGAGCATGCCGGACACCGCAAGCCTGCAGCGCAGGCTGAAGGCCGTCCGGGACGCCGAGCAGAAGCTCGACGACATCCGCAGGACCGCCTACAAGAGCGTCCAGACCGAGGACGCCTACGGTTCCATCCAGCGCCCGCTGATGGCCTTCGCCAATGAGCTGGGTCTGGGCACCGGCAGCTCCGCGGGCTCCTACGGCCGCACCATGTACGCGGTCTCCCTCGCCCAGGCCGCCGAGTCGCTGCAGCGCTCCATGGGCACCCATCTGCTGGCGAAGCCCGATCTGAGCACCAAGGACCGCACATTCCTGCTGACGTCCTTCTCCTCGTACAAGTTCATGGAGTACATCTCCGAGGACGAGTACAAGACGGGCGGCTCCGAGGCCGACCTCAAGCGGCTCGAATCCGCGCTCCCCGACCAGGCCCAGATGCAGAAGCAGGACAGGATGGCCGCCGCCATCATGTCCAATGCGTCCGCGGCACAGTTGAAGGCCCAGGGCATCACTCCGCAGACCTGGTTCGCCACCGCCACCGGCAAGTTCGACGCCTACCGCGCCGTGGAACAGCACCTGGCCGACACCGCCGTGGACGACGTCGAGCAGATTTCCTCGACCGCCCAGCGGGACGCGATCGTCAACTCGGCGATCGTGGTGGTCGCCCTGCTCGCCGCCTTTGTGGTGGCCGGGCGAATGGCCCGCTCGATGAGCCGCAGCATGCGCCGGCTGCGCACCGCCGCCTTCGACGTCGCCGAGCAGCGCCTGCCCGCACTGGTCGACCAGCTGTCACGGACCGACCCGGGCCGCGTCGACACCCGGGTACAGCCCATCCCGATCACCACCAAGGACGAGATCGGCGAGGTCGCCCGCGCCTTCGACCAGGTGCACCGCGAGGCCGTCCGGCTCGCCGCCGAGCAGGCCCTGCTGCGGGGCAACGTCAACGCGATCTTCACCAACCTCTCCCGCCGCAACCAGAGCCTGATCGAGGGCCAGCTGACCCTCATCACCGCGCTGGAGAACAACGAGGCCGACCCGGACCAGCTGGAGAACCTCTTCCGGCTGGATCACCTGGCCACCCGCATGCGGCGCAACGGCGAAAACCTCCTGGTCCTCGCGGGCGAGGAGCCCGGCCGCCGCTGGGACCAGCCGATCCCGCTGGTGGACGTGCTGCGCGCCGCCGCCTCCGAGGTGGAGGCCTATGAGCGCATCGAGCTGAGCGGCGTCCCGGAGGCCGACATCCACGGCCTGGCCGTGACCGACCTGGTGCACCTGCTCGCCGAGCTGCTGGAGAACGCGACCACCTTCTCCTCCCCGCACACCAAGGTCCGCATCACCGCGACCCGGCTGCCCGACGGCCGGGTGATGGTCGAGATCCACGACAAGGGCATCGGGCTCACCCCCGAGGACTTCGCCGACATCAACCACAAGCTGGCCAACCCGCCGACCGTGGACGTGGCGATCTCGCAGCGCATGGGCCTGTTCGTGGTCGGCCGCCTGGCGATGCGGCACGGCATCCGCGTCCAGCTGCGCCCCTCGGGCGAACAGGCGGGCACCACCTCGCTGGTGATGCTGCCGGACGCCATCACCCACGGTGGCGGTGGCGAGGACGAGCAGGCCGGTGCCGATGACTTCACGGTGTCCCGGATCGTGCCCGAGCAGCAGTCGGCGCCCATCGCCCAACTGCGGACCGCGGCCGAACTCGGCTTCGACGACTCCCGATACGAGCCCGGGCAGCAGTCCGGCATCCCCACCCTGGACCCGCTCGGCCGGTCCCGGCTGCGCGAGGAGCGGCGCGCCGCGCTGGGAGAGACACAGGGGACCCAGCAACCCGCCAACGCCGAAAACGCCTCCGCAGGGCCGCCGTTCCCCATGGAACCGCCACAACAGCCCTTTGCCCGGCCGCAGCCCGAACCGCAGCCGCAACAGCCGTATACGGAAGCCGCCCATCCAGAGCCCGGCTTCCTGGACCAGCAGACGTACGGCGACCACAACGCGCCCACCCACCAAGGCGAGTGGGCCGTGCCCGCCCCGGAGTCAAGTCCGTACCAGTATGGGTACACGGCGGGTTACGCAGCGGAATCGGAATCCTTGCCGACCGCTGACACGGCGCAGCCGGAGCGCGTAGAGTTCGACCGTCCGGGCCCCGCTTCGAGCGGCTCCCCCTCGCTGACCGGGTCCGGTCTGCCGCGCCGCGAAAAGCAGTGGCAGCAACCCGAGACGGGCGAGGAGGCCACAAGGGACGGCGGTGAACGGGAGCGGTCCCAGCAGGAGGTCACACAGCAGGCTCAGGAGGGTGACAAGCCCGACCGGCAGTCGGCCAATGACGAGCGCTGGCACCGCGCCGAGCAGCTCCGAGCACCGAAGGCCGGCGGAGTGACCCCCTCCGGTCTCCCGCGCCGGGTGCCCAGGGCCAATCTGGTCGAGGGCAAGGCCGCGGAGACCGCCCAGGGCGGCCCGCAGATCTCCCGCGCGCCGGAGGATGTCCGCGGCAGGCTCGCGAATCTGCGTCGCGGTGTCCAACAGGGGCGCAGCGCGGGGACGGACTCCTCGGAGTACCCCGCGAACACCGAGCAGCGTCAGCAACACGACCAGGGCTTCGGCCCCGGCGGCACCTACGATCAGGAGCGTTAGTGTGAGCCCGATGAGCCAGGCGGCGCAGAACCTGAACTGGTTGATCACCAGTTTCGTGGAGAGCACCCCAGGGGTGTCCCACACCGTCGTGGTCTCCGCCGACGGACTCCTTCTGGCGATGTCCGAAGGGTTTCCGCGGGACCGTGCGGACCAGTTGGCGGCGGTGGCCTCCGGCCTGACCTCGCTGACGGCCGGCGCGTCCCGGATCTTCGAGGGGGGCGCGGTCAACCAGACCGTGGTGGAGATGGAGCGCGGCTTCCTCTTCATCATGTCCATCTCGGACGGCTCCTCACTGGCCGTCCTCGCCCACCCGGAGTGCGACATCGGCCTGGTGGGCTATGAGATGGCCCTGCTGGTCGACCGCGCGGGCAACGTCCTGACGCCCGACCTCCGCGCCGAACTGCAGGGAAGCCTTCTCAACTAGCAAAGAGGCAGTGCGTTTAGCGCCACCGCGCCTTAAGGTGCGGTGGCGCGAGCAGCAGACAGGAAAGTCGGAGGAGGAGACGTGGCAACGCCCCCAGGCGGTTACCCGTATGGCAATGATCAGCAGGCTGGGCCGCCGCCGAACCGCTTCAACTTCCCCTCTGCGCCAACGCCAAGGGCCCAGCCCGAGCCAGTGCGTCCACCCCAGATGCCGCAGCATCTGCCTCCGCAGGTCCCGCCGCAGCAGCACCGGCGCGCGGCAGCACCGGGCGCCAGGGGCGGCGGCGCGCACAACCCGCTGGTCCGCCCGTATGCCATGACCGGTGGCCGGACCCGGCCGCGTTACCAGCTCGCCATCGAGGCGCTGGTGCACACCACGGCCCAGCCGGCCCAGCTCCAAGGGCAGTTGCCGGAACACCAGCGCATCTGTCATCTGTGCCGCGAGATCAAGTCGGTTGCCGAGATCTCGGCACTTCTGTCCATTCCGCTCGGCGTCGCCCGAATCCTCGTCGCCGACTTGGCCGAGGCCGGGCTCGTCGCCATCCATCAGCCCGGCGGCGACGCGGCCGCCGGCGGCCAGCCTGACGTGACACTGCTCGAAAGGGTGCTCAGTGGACTTCGGAACCTCTAGCGGCGAGGCGGTCCGCTCCACGACCTCCGCGAAGATCGTGGTGGCCGGTGGTTTCGGCGTGGGCAAGACCACGTTCGTCGGCGCGGTCTCGGAGATCAACCCGCTGCGCACCGAAG
>NZ_JBDJPF010000129.1:0-4617 GCF_054957865.1 Streptomyces xingningensis | reverse complement strand
TGCTCCGCAGGAGTCCGATTCCTCCCCCGCCTGAAGGCGGGGGTCTCCTCGGAGGTATCCGATGAACGCCAACATCTACGGCTCCTCGCGCATGGCCTACTCGCTCACCGTGCGCGGCCAGGGCCCAAGGGCCCTCGGCAAGGTCTCCCACCGCGTCCCGCGCCGCGCGGTGCTCGCCTCGTCCGCGTTCGGCTTCTGCACCGTACTGCTGTCGTACTGGTGGCCCACCACCGTCTTCGCCTGGCTGCTCAACATGGTCGGCGGGGTCGTGCTGATCGTATGGGGCTTCATCGCCGCCGCACAGCTGCTGCTGCGCCGCCGGCTGGAACGCGAGGCGCCCGGGAAGCTCGTGGTGCGGATGTGGGGCTTCCCCTGGCTGAGCTGGGTGACGCTGGCCGGAGTGGGCGGAGTGCTGGTGCTGATGACCCTCGACTCCGGCACCCGGGTGCAGCTGTACTTCACCGGCGGCCTCGCCCTCGCCCTGGCACTGACCGGCCGGCTGCGCCGGCGCGGAGCACGCTGAGCCTTCCGGAGCGCCGAACGCCCTCCGTGCCGCGCGGCGCCAGCGGTTGGCGGGGAGGGCGGGGCGCAGGGCCGCGAGGGCGCCGCAGTACTTGGTGAAGATCGCCGGGCGCATCCCCCAGGAGTGCAACAGCCGGTCCGCGTCGGTGAGATGACTGGTGGTCTTTGTCTCGACGAGGACCAGGCCTGCGTCGCAGCGCACGGTCCGGCCCGTGCGCAGGTCGTCGCAGACCAGCGCGGCGTCGCAGGTGATGCGCTCGCCGTCCGCCACCAGGGTGGTGCGCAGATAGCCGGTGCTGAGCGAAGGGGCCAGCGCCGCCGGGGAGCCGATGCCGTAGGCGCGTGCCAAGGTGTCGGCGAGGAAGGCCCGGTGACCGGGGTCGAGCGGGGTGTCGGTGCCGGTCAGGGGGCGACGGTGTTTTACGGTGTCGCCGCGCCGCCCCTTGAGCTTGATCTCGAATTGCCGCTCCCCGGAGTCCTCGTAGACCCGCTCGCGGATCTTGAAGCGGAGTCTGCGGCCCTGGCGGTGATCGTGGAAGGTACGGAGCCCCGGGGTGTCGTAGTAGACGGAGTGGTAGCGGAAGGTGCGTCGGCCGCCGATCGTCAGGGCCCGGAAGGGACCGCCGGGGCGCCGGGGGTCCGTCAGGCGCTCGGCCAGCCGCAGGAAGACCGCCGCGGGGACGAGATAGCTGCGGTCGAAGCGGGCGAGGAGTTCGGCTCGTTCGTTGAGTTCGGCCAGGGAGACGGGGGCGGCGGCGTGGGCGGCGGTGCGGATGCCCTGGACGGCCGCCGGCTCCGGCAAGGGCCCCGCGACGGCGGTCACACGGACTCCCGGACGGGCGTGGCGGGGAGCGTGCCGCGGGAGTTCCGGTCCGGCTCCGGCAGGGGCTCGCGGTAGCGGACGTCCACGACGGTGAGGTCGCGGACGAAGTCGACCTCCACGACCGTCCAGTGGAGGGGCTCGCCCAGCCGCCGTGCGAGATCGGCACGCAGGGCGGCCGGATCCTCGTGCACGGCGTCCAGCGTGACCAGGGTGCGACGGGAGCGGGCCAGCAGCCGGGGGTGGTCGGCCGCGTGGACGACCAGCAGCAGGACGGAGCACAGCCCGGCGGTCAGGGCGAACGCCAGGTGCGGCAGTCCGCAGAGCAGACCGAGGACCAGGGTGGTGAAGTAGTACGCGACCTCCTCGTGCTGGACGGCGTCGGAACGGAGCCTGACGATGGACAGCACCCCGAAGAGGCCGAGGCCCAGCGATGTGCCGCCGCGGCCGCCCACCGCGGCGAGGGCGTAGACCACGGCGAACAGGCCGATGTTCAGGGCCAGACAGGCCGGGACGAGGTCGCGGCGCCGGTGCCGTGGGTAGTAGATCCGAAAGGTCAGCAGGCAGACGGCCGCGAGGTCGAGTCCCAGATGGGCGGCGAGGTGCCGCGGAGTGTCCATGGTGATCCCCCGGTGCGTTCGTTCTCGGTGAGGTGTGGAACGGGCACAGACCATAGGCGAATACCTGGTGAACGTGTGTTTGGCTGTGGAGAAACGATGCGTCGGTGCACTCGACTCACCGGGTGAGCCGTGTCTCACCCGGGCGGTACGGCTTGTCTATGAAACGAGTTGCATAGCAGGATTCGGGGCATGGCGCTCGAACATGCGATCCTCGTCTCCCTGCTGGAGAAGCCCGGCTCCGGTTATGAGCTGGCCCGGCGGTTCGAGCGGTCCATCGGTCACTTCTGGACCGCCACTCATCAGCAGATCTACCGCGTCCTCAAGCGGATGGAGGGCGATGGCTGGATCGACGTTCGCGAGGTGCCGCAGCAGGGCCGGCCGGACAAGAGGGAGTACTCCGTGGCCGCCCCGGGGCGGACGGCCCTCTCCCATTGGCTGCACGAACCGGTCGAACCCGAGAGCATCCGGCACGACCTCGCCGTGAAGATCCGGGGTGCGGCCTTCGACGACCCGGCCGCGCTGATCCGGGAGGTCGAACGCCACCACCGGGCGCACACCGACCGGCTCGCGCACTACCTCGCGGGGGAGCTCCGTGACTTCACCGGACCCCAGGCTCCCGGGACGCCCGACGCCGGGAGGGAACTGCAACACGTCGTACTGCGCGGCGGCATCGCCTATGAGCGGATGACGCTCGGCTGGCTCGATGACGTACTCGCCACCCTCCACCGGATCCGCTCCGAGTCCGAGCGCTGACCCGGCGCCGATGAGCCACTCGTCGCACACATCCGCAACCCTCACCTCTCACCTCTCAACTCTCAAGCCGGAAAGGCGAATCCATGGCCGACCCGCTGCTGTTCAACCCGCGCACCTACGACCCGGCGCACTTCGACCCCGAGACCCGCAGGCTGCTGCGCGCCACCGTCGACTGGTTCGAGGGGCGCGGCAAGCGCAAGCTGACCGAGGACTACCGCTCCCGTGCCTGGCCGGCGGACTTCCTCGCGTTCTCCGCCAGGGAAGGGCTGTTCGCGACCTTCCTCACCCCGGCCTCCGCCACCGGCAGGCCGCAGGCCGCCACCGGCCAGGAGAACAGGCGCTGGGACACCGCCCGGATCGCCGCGCTCAACGAGATCTTCGGCTTCTACGGCCTCGACTACTGGTATGCGTGGCAGGTCACCATCCTCGGCCTCGGCCCGGTCTGGCAGAGCGACAACACCACCGCCCGCAACCGCGCGGCGGAACTCCTCTCCCAGGGTGAGGTGTTCGCCTTCGGCCTGTCCGAGAAGACCCACGGTGCCGACATCTACTCCACCGACCTGCTGCTGGAGCCCGACGGCCATGGCGGCTTCCGGGCCAACGGCTCCAAGTACTACATCGGCAATGGCAATGCCGCCGGATTCGTCTCGGTCTTCGGCCGTCGCACCGACATCGAGGGGCCCGACGGCTATGTCTTCTTCGCCGCCGACAGCCGTCACCCGGCGTACCACCTCGTGAAGAACGTCGTCGACTCCTCGAAGTATGTCAGCGAGTTCCGTCTCGACGACTACCCGGTCGGGCCCGACGACGTGCTGCACACCGGCCGCGCCGCCTTCGACGCCGCCCTCAACACGGTCAACGTCGGCAAGTTCAACCTCTGCACCGCCTCGATAGGCATCTGCGAGCACGCGATGTACGAGGCCGTCACCCACGCGCACCACCGCATCCTCTACGGCCGCCCCGTGACCGCGTTCCCCCATGTGCGCCGCGAACTCACCGACGCGTACGTCCGCCTCGTCGGCATGAAGCTGTTCAGCGACCGTGCCGTCGACTACTTCCGCTCGGCCGGCCCCGACGACCGCCGCTACCTGCTCTTCAACCCCATGACGAAGATGAAGGTGACCACGGAGGGCGAGAAGGTCATCGACCTGATGTGGGACGTCATCGC
Organism: Streptomyces xingningensis; assembly: GCF_054957865.1. Taxonomy (NCBI): domain Bacteria; kingdom Bacillati; phylum Actinomycetota; class Actinomycetes; order Kitasatosporales; family Streptomycetaceae; genus Streptomyces; species Streptomyces xingningensis. The sequence goes on along the minus strand of NZ_JBDJPF010000129.1, from coordinate 734 downwards.
CGCCAAGGGCTTCGAGAAGGACACCTACTTCGCCCAGGCCGCCACCGAGATCCGGGGACTGCCCAAGCTGGAGGGCACGGTCCATGTCAACCTCGCGCTGATTCTCAAGTTCCTGCGCAACCACCTGCTGCACCCCGCCGAGTACGCGCCGGTGCCGACCCGTCTGGACGCGGCCGACGACGCGTTCCTCTTCCGCCAGGGACCGGCTCGCGGCCTCGGCTCCGTACGGTTCCACGACTGGCGCACCGCCTACGACGCGTACCCCCAGGTGGCCAACGTCGGCCGCTTCCGGGAGCAGGCGGACGCGCTGTGCGCGTTCGCCACCACCGCGGCCCCCGACGAGGAGCAGAGCCGTGACCTCGATCTTCTCCTCGCCGTCGGCCAGTTGTTCGCGCTGGTCGTACACGGCCAGCTGATCCTTGAACAGGCGCGCCTGACCAGACTCGACGAGGACGTGCTCGACGAACTGTTCGCCGTCCTCGTCCGCGACTTCTCCGCGCACGCCGTCGAACTGCACGGCAAGGACTCCGCCACCGCGGAACAGCAGCGCTGGGCGCTCGGGGCGGTCCGCCGCCCGGTCGCCGACGCCGCCCGCTCGACGCGGGTCTGGGAGCGCGTCGAGGCGCTGGCCGGGGCGTACGAGATGGCGCCGTAACACCGAGGCGGGGCCCGGACCGGGAGGGGACCCTGTTGGTTAATCCGGGCCTTGCTGTTTCGCCCCGTCGATCTTCTGG
>NZ_JBDJPF010000128.1:0-4887 GCF_054957865.1 Streptomyces xingningensis | reverse complement strand
AGTCCGTCGCCTCCGTCAGCAGCTCGACGGAACCCGTCGACCAGTCCACATGCGGGGTGGGCTTGTCCACATGCAGAGTGGCCGGGAGCATCCCACTCCGCATCGCCATGATCATCTTGATGACTCCGGCGACGCCGGCCGCGCCCTGCGGGTGCCCGATATTGGACTTCACCGAGCCGAGCCACAGGGGCTGCCCCTCCGGCCGGTCCTTGCCGTAGGTGGCGAGGATCGCCCCGGCCTCGATGGGATCGCCGAGGGTGGTGCCCGTGCCGTGGGCCTCCACCGCATCGACCTCGGCCGCCGCGAGGCCGGCGCCGGCGAGGGCCTGCCGGATGACGCGTTCCTGGGATGGGCCGTTGGGGGCGGTGAGGCCGTTGCTGGCACCGTCCTGATTGACAGCAGAACCCCGGATCAGGGCAAGCACCTTATGACCATTGCGCCGCGCATCGGAGAGACGCTCCAGCAGCACCAAGCCGACGCCCTCCGAGAAACCAGTGCCATCAGCCCCCGCCGCAAACGGCTTGCACCGCCCATCAGGCGCCAGCCCACGCTGCCGAGAAAACTCGGTGAACATCCCGGGTGTGGCCATCACGGTCACGCCCCCGGCCAGCGCGAGCGAGCACTCGCCCTGCCGCAGCGCCTGACTGGCCAGATGCATCGCCACCAGTGACGACGAGCATGCCGTGTCGACGCTGACCGCGGGCCCTTCCAGGCCGAGGGTGAACGAGACGCGGCCGGACAGGACGCTGAGGGCGTTGCCGGTGAGCAGGTATCCCTCGACGTTCCGGTCCAGGTGCAAGGTGCCGAAGCCGGGGACACCCGCGCCGATGTAGACGCCGGTGCGGGTGACCTTCAGTGAGGCCGGGTCGATGCCCGCCCGTTCCAACAGCTCCCAGGCGGTCTCCAGCAGCACCCGCTGCTGCGGGTCCATGGCCAGGGCCTCGCGCGGGCTGATGCCGAAGAACCCGGCGTCGAACCCGGTGGCGTCGCGCAGGAAGCCGCCCCGGTTGACATAGCTGGTGCCCGGGTGATCAGGGTCGAGGTGGAGCAGCCCTTCCAGGTCCCAGCCACGGTCGTCGGGAAATTCACCGATGGCGTCTCCACCGGAAGCGAGCAATTCCCACAGATCCTCGGGGGAACCCACACCGCCCGGGAACCGGCACGCCATCCCGACAACAGCCACCGGCTCCTGGTCTCGCTCCTCCACCTCGCGCAGGCGCTTGCGGGTCTGGCCGAGGTCGACCGTGACCCGCTTCAGGTACTGGCGAAGCTTCTCCTCGGTACTCGACATCGAAAGTCACTTCTCCATCGCGAAGGTCACAGTTCCCGGTCAATGAGCTCGAACATCTCGTCGTCCGAGACGGAGTCGAGGGCGTCAAGATCCGGCACATCGGCCACGGGCCCGGCAGTGCCGCCGTGGTTGAGCTTCGACAGCAGCCCGTTGAGCCGCCGGGTGAGCAGGCCGCGTGCGTCCTCGTCCAGGGCGAGTTCCGCCAACGCGCCCTCCATTCGGCCCAGTTCGGCGAGGAGGGGGTCGATCGCGTCCTCCGTTCGTGCGGTGTCGCCGTCGAGCCCGAGCTGCCCGCGGAGGTGGTCGGCCAGCGCGGTGGCCTCCGGGTAGTCGAAGACGAGAGCTGCGGGCAGCCGCAGGCCCGTCGCCGCCGAGAGGCGATTGCGCAGCTCCACGGCGGTGAGGGAGTCGAAGCCGAGTTCCTTGAACGAGGTGCCGGGGCGCACCGCGTCGAGGTCACTGTGACCGAGGACTCCGGCGGCGTGGGTGCCCACCAGGCCGAGCAGCAGGCGGTGTTGTTCGGCGGGCGAGAGTGCACGCAGCCGGTCGGCGAAGCCTTCGGTCTCGGCCGTGGCGGATGCGACGGGCCTGCTCCGTCCGCCGGTGGCTCGGGTGGCGAGGGTCCGCAGCAGCGGGGAGGCGGGCTCCGTGGACCGGGCGGCCAGGGTCCTGGTGTCGAGGTCGACCGCCACCAGGTGGGAACGGCCGTGTCTGCGGGCGCTGTCGAGGAGGGTGAGGCCGCGTTCGGTGGTGAGTGGGGTGAACCCGGTGCGCTTCATCCTGGCCAGGTCGGTCTCGCCGAGGTGTCCGGTCATGGCGCTCGCGGCCTCCCACAGGCCCCAGGCCACGGACAGGCCGGTGAGCCCGGCGGTGCGCCGGCGTTCGATGAGCGCATCGCAATAGGCGTTGGCGGCCGCGTAGTTGGCCTGCCCTGGGCTGCCGAGGGTCGCCGCGGCGGAGGAGAACACCACGAACATGCCGAGGCGGAGCCCGGCCGTGGCCGCGTGCAGGTTGTCGGCTGCCGTGGCCTTGGCCGCCCATACCTTGCCAAACCGCTCGGGCGACTGGGCGGTCAATACGGCGTCGTCCAGTACACCGGCGGCGTGGATCACCCCGGTGAGCGGGTGGGCCGGGTCCACATCCCGGACCAGCTGCTCCATGGCCGCGTGGTCGCCGACGTCGGCGGCCACGGCGGAGGCGTGGGCGCCCAGGTCGCCCAGTCGGGCCGTCAACTCCCGTGCACCGGGCGCATCCGGGCCGCTGCGGCTGACCAGCAGCAGGTGCCGCACTCCACACGCCCGCACCAGGTGTTCGGCCACCAGAGCACCCAGCACCCCGGTGCCACCGGTGACCAGGACGGTGCCGTCCGGGTCCAGGGCTGCGGGGACGTCCAGGACGAGCTTGCCGGTGTGCCGGGCCTGGCTCATGAAACGCAATGCCTCACGTGCCCGCAACAACGGCCACACCCGCACCGGCAACGGACGCAGCGAGCCCGTGGCGAGCAGTTCGCCCAGCTCGGCCAGCATCTCGCCCACCCGGTCCGGGCCGGAGTCCGGCACCAGGTCGTACGCCCGATACCGGGCGCCTCCATATTCGACGGCCACCTGGGCGGGGTCGCGCTTGTCGGTCTTGCCCATGTCCACCATCCGGCCGCCTTCGGCCAGCAACCGCAGGGAGGCATCGGTGAAGTCGCCGGTGAGACTGTTGAGGACCACATCCACGCCCCGGCCGCCGGTCGCCTTCCTGAAGACCGTCTCGAACTCCAGGTCGCGGGACGAGGCACGGTGGGCGGCGTCGATGCCCATCTCCTCCAGCACCTGGTGCTTGCCGGGGCCGGCCGTGGCGAAGACCTCCGCGCCCAGGTGGCGGGCGATCTGCGCCGCCGCCATGCCGACGCCGCCCGTGCCCGCGTGGATCAGCACCGACTCGCCGGAGCGCAGCCCGGCCAAGTCCACCAGCCCGTACCAGGCCGTGAGGAACGCCACCGGGATTCCGGCGGCCTCCCGGTGGTTCCAGCCCTCCGGCACCGGGGCGAGCATCCGGGCGTCCGCCATGGCCACTGGGCCGAACGCGCCCTCGAAGAGTCCCATCACACGGTCGCCGACGGCGAGCCCGGTCACATCGGGTGCCGTCTCCAGCACGATCCCGGCGCCCTCACTGCCGGCGAATTCGCCCTCGTCCGGGTACATCCCCAGGGCCAGCAGCACATCGCGGAAGTTCAGCCCGGCCGCGCGCACCGAGATCCGTACCTGTCCGGGGCCGAGTGGCGCCAGTGCCTCCGGGTTGGGCACGGCCGTCACATTGTCCAGCGTGGCCGTGCCCGCGGTGCACAGCCGCCAGGCGGGTTCCCCGGTCGGCGGGGCCAGGTCCACGGGCGCGCCCGCACGCGTCAGGCGCGGTACGAGCACCCGTTCCCCGCGCAGGGCCGACTGTGGCTCGTCGGCCGCGGCAGCACTGCGCACCGCGTCCGGGAGGTGCGCGGAGGCGAGGTCGTCGGTGTCGACCAGCAGGAAGCGGCCCGGGTTCTCCGACTGGGCGCTGCGGACCAGGCCCCATACGCTCGCGGCCGCCGGGGTCACGTCACCGGCCTCGCCGGTGGCCATGGCGTGCCGGGTGACGATGGCCAGCCGGGCATCGGCGAACGCGGCCCCGTTCAGCCACTCCTGCGCCAGGGCCAGCGCACGCACGGCAACGTCCAGGCCGCTCTCGCCCCCGGTCGGCTCGACGGGCGCGATCACCACCGGGGGAACCTCGGCCGACCCGGCCAGCGTGGCCAGGTCCGGCATATCGCGGCCGAGCGTCACCGGCTTCGCTCCGAGGTGAACGGTGCCGGGCTCGGGCAGCGGGATCCAGTCTACGGCGTAGAGGCCGTCGGTCCCGGTGGCGGGCAGCAGTTGGTCGGTGGCGGCCGTACGGAGCACCAGCGATTCCACATCCATCACCGGGGTACCGGTGGCGTCGGCGATGGTGACCCGCAGATCCGGATCGCCCGCCGTGTTCCGCCGGGACAGCCGGACCCGTATCCGGGTGGCCCCGACCGCCCGCAGCGACACCCCATTCCAGCCGAACGGCAGCCATAGGCGGCCCTCGCCGGGCGGGTCGATCAACAGCAGGGGGTGCAACGCGGCGTCGAGCAGCGCCGGGTGGACACCGAACCCGTCAGCGGCACCGGCCCGGTCCGGCAGTTCCACCTCGGCCAGCAGGTCGGCCCCGTACCGCCAGAGCGCCCGTACGCCCTGGAACGCCGGCCCGTAGTCATAACCGGCCGCGCTCGTCCGGGCGTAGAAGTCTCCGGCGTCCACCGGCTCGGCATCTGTCGGCGGCCAAGTGCCGCTCAGTCCTTCGGCGGGCGCGTCCGCCTCCGGCGCGAGTGCGCCGACTGCGTGACACACCCAGATGCTGTCGCCCTCGTGGTCGGCGCGGGAGAACACCTTCACCTCGCGCCGCCCGTCCTCACCGGCCGCGCCCACGACCACTTGCAGCTGGAGCCCGCCGGACTCGGGCAGCACGAGCGGGGCCTGCAACGCCAACTCCTCGACCATGGCGCAGCCCGCCTCGTCGGCGGCCCGCAACACCCACTCCACCAGCACCGCCCC
>NZ_JBDJPF010000127.1:0-5121 GCF_054957865.1 Streptomyces xingningensis | reverse complement strand
GTTGCCGTCAACCAGGGCAAAGGCTGAGCTACTTGACAAATCAGATTCCACAGAACCAAGCGGTGGATCGTCGAGCGGTTCCTCGCCCACCTGATGCGCACCCGCCGCCTGGCACGCGACTACGAGCGGGGCACCACCAGCGCCGAGGCGATGGTCTACTGGTCGATGATCCTGCTCATGACCCGCCGCCTGGCCCGGCCACGCCCTTGGCGAGCGTGAACCGGCCCGGCGCCTGCTCGGCCAGCCAGCCGCGCGCAACCAGGCGTTTCGCCTTCGACCGCAGCGCCTCCACCCGCGCCGGCACCACGTCCATACCGAACACGGCGGTCATCTCCTGGCAGGTCAACGGCCCTTGATGGAGCCGATGCCGGTCTGTGAGCACCTGCAGGATGCGCTGGTAGTCCACCGACAGCGCCGTCCAGGCAAGTCCCTCGTGCCACACCGGCACCTGCGATCTCGGCTTCGCCGCCCCCGGCGCTGACGACGTCTTTCCGGCCTGCTCACCGGCGGCCGGCGCTGTCCGGCCGGTCCGGGCGTGGCCTTGCCCACTCTCGTCGGGGGCCAGCACCTCGCCGACCCGTGAACGGGCGATGGCCCACTCCTTCCATTCGCGTTCGGCCACGGCCAACTCGGCCTGAACGCGGTCGGCTTCCTCCCGCAACCCGTCCACCCGACGGCGAGCGGCGAGCTCGCGCTGTTCCAGCAACCCCACGACCGACGGCATCCACGACCTCCACAGGAGCGACGCTACGACAGCCCACCACTCCCACGAGATCGCCGACCCCATGCCCGACCAGCGAAAACGCAGTCCTCAAATCCGGAAAGACAACAGCTTCTCAGCGCAGGGGTGCCGTGGTGACAGTAGGTGTCTGTTGGCGGCCAGTTATCTCTCCAGTGACTGGCCGCCAACGGGGGAAATTCCACGTGGCCGCTGTCACGTGGAACGTCCATGCTGGCGTTGTGGCTGTGCGGGGTCAGGGGGATGGTGCGGTCGGTCCGGTTCGCGGATCAGGACCACAGGGGCGAGGACAGTGGCTTGCCCGTCTCGAGGTAGGTCTTGAGGTTGGACAGCACCGTGGACCAGCCGCCGGTGGCCTGGCGGTGTTCGGCTTCGTCGCGCAGGTTCTCGTGGGTGACGGTGAGCCGGACGACGGTGTCGCCGAGCGGCTTGAGGTCGAAGGTGACCGTGGAGGGGCCGTTCGGGCGGTCTTCGCCGGGGACGGCCCAGGTGATGACGAGGTGCTTGGGCGGGGCGGCTTCGACGATGGTGCCCGCCACGTCGGCGATGCCGGAGCCGTCGGTGCGGCGGTGTTCCCAGGCGGAACCCGGCTGCCAGTCCGAGACGTTGCTGTGGCCCCAGTAGGCGGCGGTCATCCCGGGGTCGGTCAGGGCCTCCCAGACCTTGTCGGGGGTGGCCTCGATGTAGGTGGTGTAGACGAACTGCGGCTTGGCGGTCATGGCGTGCTCGGCTTTCTGTTTCAGTGCGCTCAGAGCCCGCAGGTGCGGGCGTTCGAACTTGTCGATCCACCGCTCCTGGATATCGTGGAGCGGTACGGGGTTGAGGTAGTGGAGTTTCTCCCGGCCTCTCCTGGCCGTGCTGACGAGGTTCGCGGCCTCCAGCAGGCCCAGGTGCTGGGTGGCCGCCTGGCGGGACATCGCCAGGCCGTCGCACAGCTCGCTGAGGGTCTGGCCGTTGTTCTCGTGCAGCCGGTCCAGCAGGCGCCGGCGGGTCGCATCGGACAGAGCCTTGAAGACCCTGTCCATCTCATCGCTCACACCATCCATCATGCAAGTATTTACTTGCATGTCAACTCGGGGGCCGTCCAGCCCAGCCCTGCATCACTGAGAAAGGGGTCACTGACCTGCGGAAACACCACCCTCCCAGACCGTCGGCCCCGTTACCCTGCGCGGGCGCCCCGACATCGGACTTGATCACCAGAACACCCTCGGCAAAGCAGCCACTCGGCCACAGCCACCGCAAAGTCGGCGCCAGCCCGCCAACCATGACGGCAACGGCTCCGACACCTTCCATGCAGTAATCCCGTCCTGCCCGGCTTCGCCTTCTCCCGGCCCACCCGGGAGAGCGGCCAGAACGCCGAACGCACCACCGCCGCCTGGGGTACGAGCGCTACAGCGCGCACGGCAACGACGCGAGGGCGATCGTCGCCCCGCCGCAAGACCGCCTCAACCCCGAACAGATCATTGGCGTACACATCACCCAGACCCCCGCCCTCCCCTCCGACGACCCGGCCGAGCTCGTGAGACTGCCCCCGAGGGCCTGCAGCACCTCGTCAACCACACCCCCCACAACAAACCGCAACAGGAACAACCACAGACCATCACCCACACACCCACTCACCATCCGGGCGGGCTCCCGGCGGGGCCGTGCGGGCGAGTGCGCGTTCCTTGATGCTCATGTCGGCGTGTAGGGAGATCTGAGTGGTTTCGGTCGATTCATGGCCGAGCCAAAGAGCAATCACCGAGACATCGACTCCTGCGTGGAGAAACGCCATCGCGGTGCTGTACCGCAGGATGTGCGGAGTGACGTGCTTGCCGGTCAGCGACGGGCAAGTGGCCGCTACGGTCCGGGCGTGCCTGGCGACGAGGTGTTCGACGGCATCCCGGCTGAGCGGAGTGCCACGGCGGGTCGGGAACAGCGGGTCACCGCGCTCACCGCCGCGCTCTCGCAGCCAGATCCTGATCACTTTGACGATGCTGCCGGTCAGCGGGGTGCACCGGTCTTCCGGGCCTCTCCGGAGGCCATGGGCTGCCCCACCTGCACAGGGTGCAGGCGGGGCTCAGGCAAAACCGCCGCCGGCCACGGCCCGCGGTGTGGACGCACTTCCGCGGGCACAGCCTCGCGTCGTTGCTCACTCCCGGCCCCCGGTGCTGCCACGCTCCTCCCAGACAAGGGCACCACCACGAGGCGAGGCGACATGACACCGACAGACAGATCGCGGCGGCGCTTCTGCAAGGCAGCCATGGGAGCGGGCGCACTGCTGCTGCCCGCACACACGGCCCGGGCGGCGGGCCGGGCGGTGAACTGGCCCAGGGGCCAGGCGCTGCCCACACTGGCGGCGCCCCGCCAACTCGACGTGGTCGACCTGGGACCGCTCTCTGCGGACGACCGGGTGCTGCTGAGCACGCTGCAGGGGGTGACCAGCAGGCGCAGACCGCAGATCTATCTCTCCGGAGTCTTCGAGGAGGGACGGGACACCTGGCTGCGTGAGGTGGGCGTGCCGCACACCACCGTGTCCGGACTGGACTCCTTGGTCCGCAAGTACCGGGGCGACTTCGCGGGCGCGATCGTGCCCGACCCCGCGCTGCCCGCCACCCGGAACGTGGCCACCACCCTGGCCGGGCTCAGGGGTGCCGTCGTCGCATCCGCCGCGACGGCCGCCCGCCTCGGTCTGCCGGTGCTGGACGACCTGCGCGGCAGGTTCTCCGGCAGCCATGCGGCGTATGCGTGGGCGGCGCGAAACCTGTGGCCGGACTGTACCCACCGCATGCTCGTCGCCCTGGACCCGGCCAAGAATCTGGAGAACCTTCGCGATTACGCGGTGGCCAACCGCGCCTTCGTCCTGTGGGCCGATCCCACCCGGACACAGGAGACGGACCTGCTCCGGTCGCTGATGGACGACATGCCGGTCAATTCCCCCTATCTGGGCTGGTGGCCGAACGACCAGGAGACCGCCGGGACCGAACTGGCCTCCCGCTACGGCCTGTATGTGGCAGCCACCGATTACGTCGACAACCTCACCGTGTTTGCCGGAACACCCCGCGAACACTTCACCCAGCGCGCTGTGGCCGCACCCGCACTGCGCAACCGGATCCATGTGACCTTCACCCTCACCGAGGGGGACAACCTCCAGTACAACCAGCACCACATGCGTAAGCTCTGGGCCGATCCCCAGCGGGGACGCACGCCCCTGAACTGGTCGGTCAGCCCCCTGGCCGTCGACGTGGCACCAGCGTTCCTGGCGTACTACCAGCGCACCGCCACCCGCAACGACCTACTGGTGGCGGGCCCCTCCGGCCTCGGCTACGCCTACCCCGACGCCTGGCCGCGCGAGCGCCTGTCCGACTTCACCCGGCAGACGGGTGACTACCTCGAGCGCGCTGGGTTGTCTGCAGTCTGTGCGCTCAACCGCGTGAACGGCAAAGACCGTGAACTGTCCGCGCAGACCGTCGCGGCGTACGCCCGCGACGCCGAACCATTGGGCATCTGGCAGAACTGGGCCGACCACTTCGGCACCACCATGGTCTCGGGAGTCCCACTCAGCACCGGCCGACTGGCCACCAGCAAGAGCGAGGCCCGGCAGGCCCTCACCAAGGCCGCACGGAGCTGGAACCGCCGCACGCCGCTGTTCCTCACCATCGGGGTACTGGCCTGGAAACTCGGCCCCAGCGATGTCACCGACATCGCCCGCGGGCTCGACGACCGCTTCGTCATCACCCGTGGTGACCACTTCTTCCGCCTCATCCGGCAGTCCCTGCAGGCCGGCGAAAGGCAACCCGACCACAGGCACGGGTAACGGCCCCACGCCATGGCAACGGGCGCCGGCCACGGGTTCGTCCGCAGCGTCTCCCGGCACCAGTGCGACTGTCGACCCCGGTCCGGTTCATCGACCGCAAGGTCACCGTCCACCTCACCGGCGACACACTGGCCGTCTTCGACAACCACCGCGAGATCGCCCGTCGTTCCCAGCTCGCCGGCCATGGCACAGAACACCTGGTCCTGGACCACTGCCTGGAGGTACTGCTGTGCAAGCCGAGCACGCTGGACCGCTCCGAAAGGTCGTCCAGAGCGCCGACCGGGCTCCCGCCGTCAGGCGGCATCGGCGCTCCGGCCCAGCGGAAGCCACCAGGCCCGCAGCTGCTGCAGGTCAGCCATCTCACCCCGCACCGCCTGACCAAGCTCCTGCCCGAAGACGGCGGCCTTTGCCCCGCATGGAGCAGCGGGACGAACTGCTCCACCTCCGCCGGAGGGACTCCGCATGACATCCCCTGTGTCAACCTCACACTGCTTGAGGCAGCGGTTGTGGGGTTGTGAAACGTTGGAGTTCCGCCGGGTCGCGTCCGAGCGGCGGTGGAAAAGGAGACACGAGCGTAAGTTCCGTG
>NZ_JBDJPF010000126.1:0-5124 GCF_054957865.1 Streptomyces xingningensis | reverse complement strand
AGCGCCCCCTTTCCAAGGGGGAGGCGCAGTGTGCGATTCCTGTCACCCGCTCTCATCGCTTACCGACCACGCAAGTGGATCAGGTACAGTGGTGCTCGCACCGCGCGAGAACGCGGAGTGCATGCGGACGTAGCTCAGTTGGTAGAGCGCAACCTTGCCAAGGTTGAGGTCGCGAGTTCGAGCCTCGTCGTCCGCTCCATCGAAGAAGGCCCCGGTCATTGATGACCGGGGCCTTCTTGCTTGGTGTGCTTGGGTGTTGATGAGGTATGTCCGGGGATGCCGCTCAACGAGACGGATCTTGCCGAGGGTTCGAGCACACGGGGGTAACAGGGGCATGGGCGTGCGGACGCGGCTGCGGGGGTGGCGGGGACGGAGCAGGATCGCCCAGGTCGACAGCTTTATGCGGTGGGCGCTGTATCTGCTGCCCTTCCTCTTCCCGCTGTTGTCCGCGGCCGGACTGCTGGGGGACGCCGGCCGGCACCGCCCGGCGGCCGCGCTGCTGCTGGCGCTCTCCTTCGCCCAGTGCTTCCTCGGCATCGGGCTGTCCCGGCGCGCCCTCGAGTGCTACCTGCGCAAGCGGGCCGCCCCTTGGGGGCGGCTGGCCTGCTCCGGAGCGCTGCTCCTGGCCTCGTTGGTGGCACTGGCGGCGCTGGTGCGGACGGGCGGTACGCCGACGGCCGCCAACCCCGGCGGCGGGGTGGTGCTCCAGGGCCACGCGTTCACCTTCTTCGGCTCGTTCAGCCTGCTGGTGCGGGTCCGCCGGTATCTGGCCTGGTGCGCGGCGGGCGCCGGGGCCATGGCCGTCGTCGCGGCGTCGGCCGGGGGCGGGGTGACCGGGGCCGCCGGGGCCGCCTTCACCGTGCTGTTCTTCACGGCGTGGGCCCTGTGCGTACGGTCCACCGGCTGGGTGCTCGCCGTGATGTGGGAGGCCGAGGCGGCGCGCGGGGTGCAGGCGCGGCTGGCGGTCACCGAGGAACGGCTGCGGTTCTCGCGGGACATGCACGATGTACTCGGCCGCAACCTCGCGGTGATCGCGCTCAAGAGCGAGCTGGCCGAGCAGCTCGCCCGCCGGGGCTCGCCCGCCGCCCTGGAGCAGCTGGCCGAGGTACGGCACCTCGCCCAGGAGTCGCAGCGGGAGATGCGCGAGGTGGTACGCGGCTATCGCGAGGCCGACCTGCACACCGAACTGGTGGGCGCCCGGGGCGTGTTGGCCGCGGCCGGCATCGAGTGCCGGATCGAGGACTCGGCCGGGGCCGAGCTGCCGGAAGCGGTGCAGTCCACGCTGGCCTGGGTGGTCCGCGAGGGCACCACCAATGTGCTGCGGCATGCGGACGCCCGGCGGTGTGCGGTGCGGCTCCGGGTGGCGGCGGAATCCGCCGTACTGATCATGGAGAACGACGGGGTGCCGGGTACTGCCCGGGCCGTCGGGGACGGCGAGGGCTCGGGACTGGCCGGACTGCGGGAGCGGCTCACCGCACTGGGGGGCGCGCTGACCGCCGAGCAGCGGCCGCGGGGGATGTTCCGGGTGACCGCCGAGCTGCCGGTGCGCCCCGCCGGCGCCGGGCAGGACGACGCGGACACCGGCCGGCCGGCGCCCCATGCGGTGGCCGGGTGACGGAGGGAGGGCACAGATGGCCGTGCGGGTGCTGCTCGCCGATGACGAGCACCTGATCCGGGGCGCGCTGGCCGCGCTGCTCGGGCTGGAGGACGACCTCGAGGTGGTCGCCGAGGCGGCGTCGGGCCCGGAGGCGCTCGCGATGGCACGGGCGCACCGGCCCGATGTGGCCGTGCTGGATCTTCAGATGCCAGGGGCGGACGGTGTGGCGGTCGCCACATCCCTGCGGGCCGAACTGCCCAACTGCCGGGCCATGATCGTGACGGGTCATGGCCGGCCCGGCCATCTGAAGCGGGCCCTGGCGGCGGGGGTGCGTGGGTTTGTACCGAAGACCGTCTCGGCACGGCGGCTCGCCGAGATCATCCGTGCCGTGCACTCCGGAAGCCGTTATGTGGATCCGGAGTTGGCGGCGGACGCGATCAGCGCCGGCGACTCCCCGCTGACCGCCCGCGAGGCCGAGCTGCTGGAACTGGCGGAGGACGGGGCGTCCATCGCGGAAATCGCGCAGCGCGCCTCGCTGACCGCGGGCACGGTCCGCAACTATCTCTCGGCGGCCGCCGCAAAGCTGGGTGCCGAGAACCGTCATGCGGCCGCGCGCATCGCACGCTCTCAGGGTTGGCTATAGTGGAACCCGCACCGCACGAGAGCGCGGGGCGAATGCGGACGTAGCTCAGTTGGTAGAGCGCAACCTTGCCAAGGTTGAGGTCGCGAGTTCGAGCCTCGTCGTCCGCTCCATCGAAGAAGGCCCCGGTCATTGATGACCGGGGCCTTCGGTGTTTCAGGGGCCTTCGGTGTTTCAGGGGCCTTCGGTGTTTCAGGCCCAGGCGGTGCCGGTCAGGTGCTCATAGGCCTCGATGTAGCGGGCGCGGGTGGCCTCGACGATGGCGGGCGGGAGCTCGGGGGGCGGCAGTTGGCCCCTGCGGTCCCAGCCGGACTCCGGCGAGGTGAGCCAGTCGCGGACGAACTGCTTGTCGAAGGACGGCTGGGCCCGGCCCGGCTGCCACTGATCGGCGGGCCAGAAGCGGGACGAGTCCGGGGTGAGGACCTCATCGGCGAGCACCAGCTCGTCGCCCGCGAACCCGAACTCGAACTTGGTGTCGGCCAGGATGATGCCCCGGTCACGGGCGATCTCGCGGGCACGGCCGTAGACGGCGAGGGTGGTCTGGCGGAGCCGGGCCGCGGTGTCGGCGCCGACGCGGCGGGCGACCTCCTCATAGGGCACGTTCTCGTCGTGCTCGCCGACCTCGGCCTTGGTGGCCGGGGTGAAGACCGGCGAGGGCAGCTCGGAGCCGTCGGCCAGGCCCTCGGGGAGGGCGAGGCCGCAGACGGTGCGGGTCTGCCGGTACTCCGCGAGGCCGGAGCCGGTCAGATAGCCGCGGGCCACGCACTCGACCGGGAGCATCCGAAGGGAGCGGCAGATCAGGGTGCGGCCGGCCCAGTCGGCGGGGGCGCCGGGGGGCAGCTCGGTGGACAGCACATGGTGCGGGACCAGGTCGGCGAGCCGGTCGAACCACCACAGGGAGAGCCGGGTGAGGACCCGCCCCTTGTCGGGGATCTCGGTGGGCAGCACCCAGTCGTAGGCGGACATCCGGTCGCTGGCGACCATCACCAGGTCACCGCCCTCGGTGCGGTAGAGGTCGCGGACCTTTCCGGTGTGCAGATGCACAAGGCCGGGCACCTCGACCGGTTCGGGCTTCTCGACGAATCCGGACACGTGTCCTCCTGGTGGTTTGTCCAAACGCCCCGAATTCTGCCGCATGGCGCGGCGGGCGGTTCGCGGAGGGTCGGGCACGGTTGCGGGTCGGGCACGGTTGCGGGTCGGGCACGGCTGTGGGTCAGGCGCGTTTGCAGATGCGGTCGAGCAGATTGGCCGTGGCCCGCTGCACCCGGGGGTCCGCATGGCCCGGCCGGTCCAGGGCCGGGGACCAGCCGAGGGTGCCCGCGGCGAAAACCAGGGCGCCGCCGGGGGTGCGGTAGAGGGAGGTCTCCTGGTGGCGCCGGGTGCCCTTGGCGTCCCGGTACGGGGAGTGGGCGAGCAGGATCCGCTCATGGTGCGGGGGCAGGGCGGTGCGGGGGTGGTAACGGTCCGCCTCGCCCGCGACCAGGCCGGGCAGCTCATCGCCCTCGCCCGCGCCGGTGGCCTCCCACAGCCAGTGACCGGCGTTGCGGACGACCAGGGGGACGGGCTCGGGCACCGGGCCCGCGTACTGGATGCCGAGCAGTTGCTGCTCCGGGCAGGCCGCATCGCGCCATAGCGTGGCCCGGCCGGAGGTGCGGTGCCTGCGGCAACTCAGCAGCCGGTCCGGCCCGGCCGGCGAGGGGGCCAGCGTCACCGGCCGGTGCAGGGTGCCCGCGGACAGGAAGACCAGCGAGGTGCCGGCGTCGCGGGCTCGTTCGACGGCACGGCGCATGGGGGCGGACCAGTAGGGGTCGGGGCCGGGGAAGACCAGGCCGCGGTAGCGGGCCGGGTCGACCCGGCCCGCGTGCAGGTCGCGGGCCTCGGCGTAGGCGAGGTCGTACCCGAGGCGCTCGGCCCAGCGGATGACGTCATGGGCGTGGCCCAGCTGCGGTGGCAGGCCGGTGCCCGCGTAGGGGCGGTCGAAGGAGACCGTGGTCGCCGCGGCCGCTTCGCCCGGGGGGGCGTCCGGCTCGTCCCAGGCGTCGCACAGGGCGGCGCCCGCCCGCCCGTCCTCGGGATAGCGGTTGTGCGCCTGCCAGCTGATCTCGGGCAGCACCAACAGCAGATCGGCGGGGGCATCGTCGCGGACCGTGAACGGGATGTGGTTGCGGTGGCCGTCGGCGGTGGTCAGCACGGCCACATAGGCGCCCGGGCACCAGTGGGCGGGCACCGGCAGCCGCCAGGAGAGCCACCAGTGGTGGCAGGAGACCGTGCGGTCCACGATCAGCGGCGGCGGCTGGACGATGCCCGGCAGCCGGGGGCTGGCGGTGACCTTCGCGGCGCCGTGGCCCGCATAGTGACCGACGCGGTGGATCTCCACGCCGAACGGCCGGGGTGGCTCGACGGTGATGCGGAACTCCACGCTCTCCCCGGGCGCCACGGCGCTGTCGGTCACAAAGCCCTTGATCCGGCGGTGGGTGTCCTCGGCGGGGCGGCGGTGCTTCCCGTTCATCAGATGCCTCCGAGGAGACCCCCGCCTTCAGGCGGGGGAGGAATCGGACTTCTGCGGAGCAGGGCAAGGGGCTGCGATTCGCCGCCAGGGCGGATCACAGTGCTCTGACTCGCAGGTTTGGCCTTGAACCGTAGCCACGCTAGTTTGTGAGCATGGCCACGATGTGCGTGAAGCGGGCGTTCAGATACCGCTTCCATCCGACCGGTGCGCAGGCAGCCGAGCTGTCGCGCACGTTCGGCTGTGTGCGGAAGGTCTACAACCTTGCGCTCGCCGTTCGTACCGAGGCGTGGGCGCGGCAGGAGCGGGTCAACTACAACGCCACTTCGGCGATGCTGACGGCATGGAAGAAGACCGAGGAGCTGGCGTTCCTCAATGATG
>NZ_JBDJPF010000125.1:0-5248 GCF_054957865.1 Streptomyces xingningensis | reverse complement strand
ACTCCGCACGGGACGGCATCGTCTATGTCACCGCGGGCGGGGGCGGCCAGTGGCGGGTCGGGGTGGCCGCGCCCGGCCGCAGCGAGGGGGCCCGCCAAGGACGGGACCACAACCCCCACCACCACAGGGGGCGGGGGGGCCGCCCGCGCGGGGGGGGGGGGGGGGGCGGGTGTTTGGGGGGGGGGGGGGGGGGGGCCCCCGGGGGGGCCCCCCCGCGGCCGGTGGGAATGCGAGGCGGGGGCCTTGGGGGTGCTTGGAGTCACGTATGTGGACTCTGTCAGGAGTCGTTGTGATTTCGACGCAGTCGGGCCCATCTTCTGAGCTGTGGCTGCTTTTTATCCACTCCGGCACGGAGCCGTCTCTGGTAGAGGGCTTGAGGGTCATGTCTCTCCCAGCGCTTTCTCGATGAAGGCCACTGACTCCCGTGGTGTGAGAGCCTGCGCCCGGATGGTCCCATAGCGCACCTCAAGGACCTGGATCTCCTTGGGGTCAGTGATCACATGGCTGGTGAGCTGGACCTCGCTGTGGGCTACCGTGGTGCCTTCCTTGAACCTGAGCAGCCTGAATGGTCCACCGAGGCCCGAGTTCTCTTCACGGCTCAGTGGCAGCACTTGCATGTCCACGTTCCGCAGTTGACTGACCTCTAGCAGGCGTTCGAGCTGGCGGCGCATCACCATTCTGCCCCCAATGGGGCGGCGTAGTGTTGCCTCGCACTGCACAAAGCTGAAGGCAGGCATGACTGTTGAGCTGTCAATGAGCTGCTGACGTGCCATGCGCGCGGCTACCCTTTGCTGCAGCTGTTCCTCGCTGAACGATGGGCGTCGGGTGTTGAACACCGACCGTGCGTACTCCTCAGTCTGCAACAACCCTTGGATGACCGAGTTGTTGTAAGAGCTCAGCTCCACAGCGTCCCGCTCCAGCCGCGCGAGATCCCGCACCTTCTTCGGGAACCGCGACTCCGCGACATCCCGCTTCATCGCGGCGAGCTTCCCGCCTGCCCCCAGCACCTCATCCGCCCTCTCCAGGAACTCGGGCTGGGGGACGCGTGTCCCCTTCTCCACCTTGTAGACAAGGTCCGCGCCATACCCGATCGCCGCCGCCAAGCCGGCAACCGGCATACCCGCCGCCTCCCGCCACAGCTTCAACTGGCGGCCCACCGCCGCGATCACCACCACCGACTCGTCCTCCGGATCGAGCTCCCAGCCGGGCTCGTCCGGCGCACCGTCGCTCACGCTCATCCGCGTCCACCCCCATGTGCCTGTTCCTCGACGCCGCAGAGGCCGCTCGCCGCTCGTACAGACCGGCGCCCCGCCGGTGACAGCCTATGCACACACGACCACCCTCGGTGGTGGGAAGCGGGAAAGCTGACAGCCGTGCATCGGCACCGTCCCGGCTAGCATGAGTCATGTGTCTCCGGCCGCAGAGCCACACGCAAGGTCGCTCCACTACCAGGCACTGCGAGACGTCGTCGAGCAGATACAGCACAGCGTGCCCGGCAAGCTGGAGATCACCAAAGAAGGAATCGTTCACGACCTGACGTCGCCCGGGAGGCCGCATGAGCTGACCGCACTCCGCATCAGCCGCCGTCTGGAGAAGGTCATGCCGGAGGGCTTGGTCGCTCCTGCTGGGACACCCGACGTGGAAGACGTGAACGAAGGCGTCATGCGCCATCCCGACGTCATGGTGATCCGGGAAGAGGACATGGAGGGCGAGGGCTCCTTCGACCCGCGCACCGTCATCGCTGCCATCGAAGTCGTGTCCCGATCCAACCCGGACAACGACTGGAGCGGCAAGATGCGCGATTACCCTCTGCTCGGGATCCCCATATACGCGATTTTCGATCCCCGCAAGGGAGAGGGCGCGGTCCTGTCCGACATCCACCCGACTCCCTCCGGCCCCCGGTACGCGACCAGGAAGGATTTCGTGTACGGCGAGGACGTCACCATCGGCGAGTGGACGATCTCGACGGAGAACCTCCCCCGTTACCGCTAGCGCACCAGCGCCCCGGCCGCATCCGCGCCGTGCGGATAGGCTGGGAAGCCGGAACCCTTGATCGGACATGGTCAGGCTGGAGGCGGCGGAATGACGGGGCCGGGGCGCAGAAGCAGCACCTTCAGCCGACTGGCGCGGTACGGCTTCACCGATCTCGCCGCCGCCGAGCGCCTGCTGGAGCTCCCCATACTCTCGACCGTACGGTCCGACCACGTACTCCTGGACGCGCTCGGCGCCACCGCCGACCCCGACCTCGCGCTGCGGAGTCTCGTCCGGCTCGTCGAAGCGCTGCCCACGGAGCCCATGGACGAGCGGCAGGCGCTGCTCTCCACCCTGGTCACCGCCAAGCCGCTGCGCGACCGGCTGCTCGGGGTGCTCGGTGCCTCCGAGGCGCTGGGGGATCACCTCACCCGGCATCCCCGGCACTGGGCGGCGCTGATCGCCTTCGAGTCATCCGATCTGCACCCCGCCACACCGGAGTTCGAGCTGGCCCTGGCCGAGGGGATGACGGCGGAAGCAGCCCTGGCACCCCCCGACGCGCTGCGCGTCGCCTACCGGCGCTGTCTGCTGGCCATAGCGGCCAGGGATGTCACCGGCACCATCGACATCGCCCAGACCGCCGCGGAACTGGCCGATCTGGCCACCGCCACCCTCCGGGCCGCCCTCGCCATCGCCGCCCGGGAACAGCCCGAGGACGCCGCGGCCTGTCGGCTGGCCGTCATCGGGATGGGCAAGTGCGGTGGCCGGGAACTGAATTACGTCTCGGACGTCGACGTCATCTTTGTCGCGGAGGCGAGAGACGGCGCCGAAGAGGGCCCCGCCCTCCAGGCCGCCACCCGGCTCGCCTCCCGGGCGATGCGGGTCTGCTCCGACGTCACCGCCGAGGGCACCATCTGGCCCGTCGACGCCAACCTCCGGCCGGAGGGGCGCAATGGTCCCCTGGTGCGAACCCTCTCGAGTCACCTCGCCTACTACCAGCGCTGGGCCAAGACCTGGGAGTTCCAGGCCCTCCTCAAGGCCCGGCCGGTGGCCGGCGACCTCGCCCTCGGACAGGCCTATGCCGATGCCGTCGCCCCGCTCGTCTGGCAGGCCGCCGAGCGGGAGAACTTCGTCGCCGATGTGCAGCAGATGCGCCGCCGGGTCATCGCCTCCATCCCCGCCGGCCAGGTCGACCGCGAACTCAAGCTCGGCCCGGGCGGGTTGCGCGACGTCGAATTCGCCGTACAGCTGCTGCAGTTGGTGCATGGGCGGAGCGATGCCACGCTGCGCAAGGCGGGAACGCTCGACGCCCTGGCCGCACTTGCGGCGGGCGGCTATGTGGGGCGGGCCGATGCCGCCGCACTGGACGCCGCCTACCGCTTTCTGCGCGCCCTGGAACACCGCATCCAGCTCTACCGGCTGCGCCGCACCCATCTGATGCCCGAGGAGGAGGCCGAGCAGCGGCGGCTGGGCAGATCGCTTGCCAAGCAGTTCGACATGCCCAGCCACACCGAGCCGGTGGCGGAGCTGGGCAGGGCGTGGAAGCGGCATGCACGGGAGGTGCGGCGGCT
The DNA here is from genome assembly GCF_054957865.1 of Streptomyces xingningensis. NCBI lineage: Bacteria > Bacillati > Actinomycetota > Actinomycetes > Kitasatosporales > Streptomycetaceae > Streptomyces > Streptomyces xingningensis. The sequence continues at coordinate 1,706 of NZ_JBDJPF010000125.1, read as the reverse complement.
GCATGAAAAGCTCTTCTACCGGCCGCTGTTGGATGCCGTCGCCCAGCTGGAGCCCGGCGAGATCCGGCTCAGCGCCAAGGCCGCCGGGCAGCGCCTGGAGGCGCTGGGCTATGCCGATCCGCTCGCCGCGCTGCGCCATCTGGAGGCGCTGGCCTCCGGGGTGACCCGGAAGGCGGCGATCCAGCGCACCCTGCTGCCCGTACTGCTGGGCTGGTTCGCCGACTCGGCCGATCCGGACGCAGGGTTGCTCAACTTCCACAAGGTGTCGGACGCGCTGGGCAAGACGCCCTGGTATCTGCGCCTGTTGCGGGACGAGGGCGCCGCCGCCGAGAACCTGGCGCGGGTGCTGTCCGCCGGGCGGCTGGCCCCCGATCTGCTGCTGCGCGCACCCGAGGCGGTCGCCATCCTCGGCGCCCAGGAGGGGCTGCGCCCCCGCGACCGGGCGGCGCTCGAGCAGGAGACCCTGGCGGCCGTGGGCCGCGCCGACGACGCCGAGGCGGCGATCGTCGCGGTGCGCGGAGTGCGCCGCCGCGAGCTGTTCCGCACCACCGCCGCGGACATCATCGGGGCCTATGGCCGCGCCGGTTCGGGCGCCGAGGCACATGCGGCGGGGGAGTACGGCACCGGCTCGCGGGGCGTCGCCGAGACGGCCGGGGATCCGGGCAGCCGGGTGGACACCGTGGGCCGGGCCGTCTCGGATCTCAACGCCGCCGCCATCGCCGGTGCGCTGCGCGCGGCCGTCCGGGCCGAGTGGGGGGACACCCTCCCGACCCGCCTCGCGGTCATCGGGATGGGGCGCTTCGGCGGGCATGAACAGGGTTATGGCTCCGATGCGGATGTCCTGTTCGTCCACGAGCCGCGCGAGGGGGTGGGGGAGGAGGACGCTGCCAAGGCGGCCTTCGCGGTCGCCAATGAGATGCGCCGGCTGCTGCAACTGCCGACCACCGACCCGCCGTTGCTGATCGACGCCGATCTGCGCCCGGAGGGAAAGTCGGGGCCGCTGGTGCGCAGCCTCGCGTCCTATGCCGCCTACTACCGCCGCTGGTCGCTGGTGTGGGAGAGCCAGGCGCTGCTGCGTGCCGAACCGGTGGCGGGCGATGCGGAGCTGGGCCGTCGGTTCATCGAGCTGGTCGATCCGCTGCGTTACCCCGTCGAGGGGCTCGGCGAGGAGGCGGTGCGCGAGATCCGGCGCCTCAAGGCCCGGATGGAGAGCGAGCGGATGCCGCGCGGCGCGGACCCGACCACCCACACCAAACTGGGCCGCGGCGGCCTCTCCGATGTGGAGTGGACCGTGCAGCTGCTGCAGATGCGGCACGGCTGGGCCGAGCCCGGGCTGCGCACCACCCGTACCCGGGAGGCGCTCGCCGCGGCCTGTGCGGCGCGGCTGATCTCCGCGGAGGAGGCCCGGATACTGGACGAGGCCTGGGTGTTGGCCACCAGTGTGCGCAATGCGGTGATGCTGGTGCGAGGGCGGGCCGGGGACACCTTCCCGGCCGACCCCCGGGATCTGGCGGCGGTGGGGCGGTATCTCGGGTACGAGCCGGGCCATGTCGGGGACATGCTGGACGATTACCGGCGGGTCACCCGGCGGGCGCGGGGCGTGGTGGAGGAGCTGTTCTACGGGGGGTGAAACAGGGGAGTGAACAAGCACCCTAGTGAGCCGGTCCGCAGATCCTGTCGCAGTAGCGGCAGATGCGGTCGATGAT
>NZ_JBDJPF010000124.1:0-5293 GCF_054957865.1 Streptomyces xingningensis | reverse complement strand
GGCGCCGCGGGGCCCCCGCCGCGCCCGCGGCCCCCGGGCCGGCCCCCCGCGCCGCGGCGCCGGGGGGGGGGTCCCCCCCCCCCGCCCCCCCCCGCGCGCCGCGGGGGGGGGCGGCCCCCCCACCCCGGGCGGCCCGGGCGGGCGGGGGGGCCCCGCCGCCCCCCCCGCGGGGGGGGGGCGGGGGGGCCCCCCCCCACGGCGGGCTTTGACTAAATGCCGAACGGTGCGGCGTAGTGGACGGTTCCGCTGGGCAGCGGGTTGTCGGCATCGAGGGCGAGGGCCATCACGGCCTCGTCCGGGACGTCGATGCTGAGTCCGATGCCGTGCTCGGAAGCGCGGGTGAAGCCGAACCGCGGGTAGTACGTCGGGTGTCCGAGGACGGTGACGAAGTGCTCGCCCAGCTCCTTGGCGGCCTGCAGCGAGGCGCGGATCGCCGCGGAGCCGGCGCCGGTCTTCTGGTACTCGGGCCGGACGGCGACGGGGCCCAGGCACAGGGCCGGGGTGGTGCCGATGTGGCAGCGGGTCAGCAGCGCGTGGCCGATGAGCTTGCCGTCGTGGTCGGTGGCGACGACGGACAGTCCGCCGATCCACGAGGGATCGGCGCGCAGTGCGTCGACCAGGTCGGCCTCCAACGGAGTGTCAAAGGCGGCGAGGCTGATGTCGCGAATGGTGGGAATGTCGGCGCTGGTCTCAGCGCGCGTGATCCAGTTGATGCTCACGGTGAACGGAGATCCGTTTCATGGTTGGTTCGTATCGGTGTTTGCCTCGCGAGCTCACGCTCCCAGCGAGGCGAATCCAGATGGAGGTCAGGCCACAGCCCGGGACGTGAGGGTGGTCCGGGCAGAGCACATGGCAGTGGCCTTGAGCGCGGTCATCAACCTCACCCCCCAACTTCCTCGATTCGGATCAGAAACGAACGCCGAACACCGTATCATCCGCCAAAAGGTCACGCGGCCAGACAGTCACAAACCCCTGACCGCCACCAACCCCAACAACGGCGCCCAGCCCCCTGGTACCGGCCCACCACGACCCACCTACTTGCGGCCGCGCTTCTCCCGCACCCGCACCGAGATGTGGATCGGCGTCCCCTCGAAGTCGAACTCCTCGCGCAGCCGCCGCTCGATGAAGCGGCGGTAGCCGGCCTCCAGGAAGCCCGAGGCGAACAGCACAAACCGCGGCGGCCGGGTGCCCGCCTGGGTGCCGAAGAGGATGCGCGGCTGCTTGCCGCCCCGGATCGGGTGCGGATGGGCGGCGACGAGCTCGCCGAGGAAGGCGTTGAGCCTGCCGGTCGGCACCCGGGTCTCCCAGCCCGCCAGAGCGGTCTCGATCGCCGGGACGAGCTTCTCCATGTGCCGCCCGGTGCGCGCCGAGACATTGACCCGCGGGGCCCAGCCGATCTGGCCGAGTTCCGTCTCGATCTCGCGCTCGAGGTAGTAGCGGCGCTCCTCGTCGAGCGTGTCCCACTTGTTGATGGCGAGCACCAGCGCCCGGCCAGCCTCGACGGCCATGGTGACGATCCGCTGGTCCTGCACGCTGATGGAGTCGGAGGCGTCGATGAGGACGACCGCGACCTCGGCCTTCTCCACGGCGGCGGCGGTGCGCAGCGAGGCGTAGTAGTCGGCGCCCTCCTGGAGGTGGACCCGGCGGCGGATGCCGGCGGTGTCCACGAACTTCCAGGTCCTGCCACCCAGTTCGATCAGCTCGTCGACCGGGTCACGGGTGGTGCCGGCCTGCTCGTTGACGACGACCCGCTCCTCCCCCGCCACCCGGTTCAGCAGGGACGACTTGCCCACGTTGGGGCGGCCGATCAGCGCGATGCGGCGCGGGCCGCCGACGGTGGTGCCAAAGGTCTGGGCGGGGGCCTCGGGCAGCGCCTCGAGGACCGCGTCCAGCATGTCGCCGGTGCCCCGGCCGTGCAGGGCGGAGACGGGGTGCGGCTCGCCCAGGCCCAGCGACCACAGGGCGGCGGCGTCCGCCTCGCCGGAGGGGCCGTCGACCTTGTTGGCGCACAGCACCACGGGCTTGCCCGCGCGGCGCAGCAGCTTGACGACGGCCTCGTCGGTGTCGGTGGCGCCCACGACGGCATCCACGACGAAGACCACCGCGTCGGCCGCCTCGATGGCGAACTCCGCCTGGGCGGCGACGGACGCGTCGATGCCGAGCACATCCTGCTCCCAGCCGCCGGTGTCGACGACCTTGAAGCGGCGCCCGGCCCATTCGGCCTCGTAGGTCACCCGGTCCCGGGTGACGCCCGGCCGGTCCTCGACCACCGCCTCGCGGCGGCCGATGATGCGGTTCACCAGCGTCGACTTGCCGACGTTGGGGCGGCCGACCACGGCCAGCACGGGCAGCGGACCGTGCCCGGCGGCGGCGAGCTCGTTCTCGACCTCCTCGGCCTCGAAGCCCTCCTGCGCCGCGAGCTCCATGAACTCCGCGTACTCGGCGTCGCCAAGCTCACCGTGCGCGTCGCCGGTGTGGATCTGGTCGTTCATGAAGTCCGTTCCTCGTTCGTCATCGGCACGCGCAGTGCGTGCTTCTTAAGTCTCGGTCAGCGGCCGGTCAGCCGCTTGGCGCCGGCCAGGTGTGCGGCCAGCCGCTCGCGGATGCGCACGGTCGCCTCGTCCAGCGCCTTGCGGGTGCGCCGCCCGCCGTCGGCCGCGGCCGCGAAGGGGTCGCCGAAGACCACGTCCACGCGGCCGCGCAGGGGCGGCAGCGCCGGAATGACGCGGCTCTTGCGCAGCGCGCTGCCCAGCACCGCCACCGGCACGATCGGTGCGCCCGACCGGACGGCGAAGTAGGCGAGGCCCGCCCGCAGTGCGGCGAAGTCGCCCTCGCCCCGGGTGCCCTCGGGGAAGATCCCCAGCACCCCGCCCCGTTCCAGGACCTGCAGGGCTCCGGTGATCGCGGTGCGGTCGGTGCCCGTACGGTCCACCTTCAGCTGGCCGATCCCGCGCAGGAACGGGTCCAGCGGGCCGATGAAGGCTTCCTTCTTGATCAGGAAGTGCACCGGCCGGGGTGCGGTGCCCATCAGCATCGGACCGTCGATGTTGTGGGAGTGGTTGACGGCCAGGATGCAGGGCCCCATGGCGGGCACCCGCCAGGCACCCAGCACACGCGGCTTCCACAGCCCGTACATCAGGCCGATGCCGATCCGCCGCCCGACGGCGGCACCGGACGCGGAAGCGGTCACGCCGACCGCTTTCCGCGTTTGCGGTCACGTTCCGCCTCGACCAGGGTGACCACGCACTCGATGACCTGCTCGAGGGTCAGCTCGGTGGTGTCCACCTCGACCGCGTCGGCCGCCTTGGCGAGCGGTGAGGTCTTGCGGCCGGAGTCGGCGGCATCCCGCTTGACCAGGGCGGCCTGGGTGGCGGCCAGGTCGGCCGCCGCCTTGCCCTTCAGCTCGCCGTTGCGGCGGGCGGCCCGGGCCTCGGGCGAGGCGGTCAGGAAGATCTTGACGTCGGCGTCCGGGAGCACGGTGGTGCCGATGTCCCGGCCCTCGACCACAATGCCACCGGTCGCCTCGGCCGCGATGGCGCGCTGAAGCCCGGTCAGCCGGGTGCGCACCTCGGGCACGGCGCTCACCGCGCTCACCGCGGAGGTGACCGCACCGGTGCGGATGGGGCCCGAGGCGTCCACGCCGTCGACGGTGATGGCGGGCGCGGACGGATCGGTGCCGGAGACGATCTCCGGCTTGCCGGCCGCCGACGCCACCGCCTCGGCGTCGTTCACATCGACGCCATGGGCCAGCATCCACCAGGTGATCGCCCGGTACTGCGCACCGGTGTCCAGGTAGCGCAGGCCGAGCTTGGCGGCCACGGCCTTGGAGGTGCTGGACTTGCCCGTGCCGGAGGGGCCGTCGATGCCGACGATCACTGCTGCCGGCGCGGTCCGGGCGGCGGTTTCCACGGTGTTGGACACCTTCCTTGTGCACAGGGCGGAAAAGAACTGGGCCGAATGGGGCCCACCCAAGGTTACTGGCTCGCCGGACCGCCCGGGCCCGCGGCTACTGCCGGACCGACCAGCCGCGTTCGCGCAGCGTCGCGGTCAGCCCCGGCACGGCGGCCGGTTCGACCAGCAGGTGGATCAGACCGGCCTGCTGGCCGGTGGCGTGCTCGATCCGGACGTCCTCGATGTTCACGCCCGCCCGCCCGGCGTCCGCGAAGATCCTGGCCAGCTCGCCCGGCTGGTCGCCGATGAGGACGGTCACCGACTCGTACACGGCGGGCGCAGCACCGTGCTTGCCGGGGACCCGGGCGCGGCCCGCGTTGCCGCGGCGCAGCACATCCTCGAGGCCGGCCACGCCGGACTTCTCGCCCTCGCCGGATTCCAGCGCGCGCAGGGCCCGTACGGTCTCGTCGAGATCGGCGGCGAGGGCGGCGAGGACATCCGCGACGGGCCCGGGGTTGGCGGACAGGATGTCCAGCCACATCCGCGGATCGGAGGCCGCGATCCGGGTCACATCGAGGATGCCCTGGCCGCACAGCCGGACGGCGGTCTCGTCCGCGTCCCGTAGGCGGGCGGCGACCATGCTGGAGATCAGCTGGGGGGTGTGCGAGACCAGGGCGACGGCCCGGTCGTGGGCGTCGGCGTCCATGACGACCGGCACCGCGGAGCACAGGGCGACGAGCTCCAGCGCCAGGTTGAGGACCTCGGTGTCGGTGTCCCGGGTGGGGGTCAACACCCAGGGCCGGCCCTCGAAGAGATCCGCGGTGGCCGCCAGCGGCCCGGAGCGCTCGCGCCCGGCCATCGGGTGGCTGCCCAGGTAGGCGGTGAGGTCGCAGCCGAGTGCCTCGAGTTCGCGGCGCGGGCCGCCCTTGACACTGGCCACGTCGAGGTAGGCGCGGGCCAGCCCGTTGCCCATGGCCTCGGCGAGCGTGCCCACCACCTGCGCGGGCGGTACGGCGACGATGGCGAGATCCACCGGCCCGTCGGGCTCGTGGTCGGTGCCGGCGCCGAGGGCGGCGGCGGTATGGGCCTGGGCGGGATCGTGGTCCTTGAGGTGGACCTGGACGCCGCGGCCCGCGAGGGCGAGCGCGGCGGAGGTGCCGATCAGTCCGGTGCCGATGACGAGGGCGGTTCTCACAGGGCTGGTCCTTGCTGGGGGCGGCCCGGGGATGTCCGGCCGGGCCGGGGACGGGCACGGGCGATCTCGCGCTTCCCACCCTAGGGGGTGTCCGATGGGTCGGTGCGGGCCCTGCGGTGTCTGGTGCGGTGCCTCGCAAGGCGGAGCATCATCCGCGTACTGGGCGTACTCGGGTGATGCGACAACGCGGCGAGGCGCCGTGCCTGG
>NZ_JBDJPF010000123.1:2500-5377 GCF_054957865.1 Streptomyces xingningensis | reverse complement strand
CCTACTCTCCCACACGGTCCCCCATGCAGTACCATCGGCGCTGAAAGGCTTAGCTTCCGGGTTCGAAATGTAACCGGGCGTTTCCCTAACGCTATGACCACCGAAACCCTATCGGTTTCGAGCGAACAAGCACACTCTTCAATTTAAGTGAAACAGGTTCGACCGGATTACGACTGTTCGCAATCTGGGAACCACACAGTGGACGCGTGCAACTGAGGACAAGCCCTCGGCCTATTAGTACCAGTCAACTCCACCAGTTACCCGGCTTCCATATCTGGCCTATCAACCCAGTCGTCTACTGGGAGCCTTACCCACTCTTGGTGGTGGGAGCCCTCATCTCGAAGCAGGCTTCCCGCTTAGATGCTTTCAGCGGTTATCCCTCCCGAACGTAGCCAACCAGCCATGCCCTTGGCAGAACAACTGGCACACCAGAGGTTCGTCCGTCCCGGTCCTCTCGTACTAGGGACAGCCCTTCTCAAGACTCCTACGCGCACAGCGGATAGGGACCGAACTGTCTCACGACGTTCTAAACCCAGCTCGCGTACCGCTTTAATGGGCGAACAGCCCAACCCTTGGGACCGACTCCAGCCCCAGGATGCGACGAGCCGACATCGAGGTGCCAAACCATCCCGTCGATATGGACTCTTGGGGAAGATCAGCCTGTTATCCCCGGGGTACCTTTTATCCGTTGAGCGACGGCGCTTCCACAAGCCACCGCCGGATCACTAGTCCCGACTTTCGTCCCTGCTCGACCCGTCGGTCTCACAGTCAAGCTCCCTTGTGCACTTACACTCAACACCTGATTACCAACCAGGCTGAGGGAACCTTTGGGCGCCTCCGTTACCCTTTAGGAGGCAACCGCCCCAGTTAAACTACCCACCAGACACTGTCCCTGATCCGGATCACGGACCCAGGTTAGACATCCAGCACGACCAGAGTGGTATTTCAACGACGACTCCACACACACTGGCGTGCATGCTTCACAGTCTCCCACCTATCCTACACAAGCCGAACCGAACACCAATATCAAGCTATAGTAAAGGTCCCGGGGTCTTTCCGTCCTGCTGCGCGAAACGAGCATCTTTACTCGTAATGCAATTTCACCGGGCCTATGGTTGAGACAGTCGAGAAGTCGTTACGCCATTCGTGCAGGTCGGAACTTACCCGACAAGGAATTTCGCTACCTTAGGATGGTTATAGTTACCACCGCCGTTTACTGGCGCTTAAGTTCTCAGCCTCGCCAGAACGAATCCTGACTAACCGGTCCCCTTAACGTTCCAGCACCGGGCAGGCGTCAGTCCGTATACATCGCCTTACGGCTTCGCACGGACCTGTGTTTTTAGTAAACAGTCGCTTCTCGCTGGTCTCTGCGGCCACACCCAGCTCACGAAGTAAATCCGATCACCGGACATGGCCCCCCTTCTCCCGAAGTTACGGGGGCATTTTGCCGAGTTCCTTAACCATAGTTCACCCGAACGCCTCGGTATTCTCTACCTGACCACCTGAGTCGGTTTAGGGTACGGGCCGCCATGAAACTCGCTAGAGGCTTTTCTCGACAGCATAGGATCATCCACTTCACCACAATCGGCTCGGCATCAGGTCTCAGACTCCATGTCACGCGGATTTACCTACGTAACGTCCTACACCCTTACCCCGGGACAACCACCGCCCGGGCTGGACTACCTTCCTGCGTCACCCCATCACTTACCTACTACAAGTCTGGTTCGTCGGCTCCACCACTCCCCTTTGTCCGAAGACTCCAGGGCGGCTTCACGGACTTAGCATCGCCTGATTCGATACTGGGCGTTTCAAAGCGGGTACCGGAATATCAACCGGTTGTCCATCGACTACGCCTGTCGGCCTCGCCTTAGGTCCCGACTTACCCTGGGCAGATCAGCTTGACCCAGGAACCCTTAGTCAATCGGCGCACACGTTTCCCACGTGTGTATCGCTACTCATGCCTGCATTCTCACTCGTGAACCATCCACAACTCGCTCCCGCGGCTGCTTCACCCGGCACACGACGCTCCCCTACCCATCCACACAGACGTTAGTCCTACACATGTGAATGACACGACTTCGGCGGTACACTTGAGCCCCGCTACATTATCGGCGCGGAATCACTTGACCAGTGAGCTATTACGCACTCTTTCAAGGATGGCTGCTTCTAAGCCAACCTCCTGGTTGTCTCTGCGACTCCACATCCTTTCCCACTTAGCGTACGCTTAGGGGCCTTAGTCGATGCTCTGGGCTGTTTCCCTCTCGACCATGGAGCTTATCCCCCACAGTCTCACTGCCGCGCTCTCACTTACCGGCATTCGGAGTTTGGCTAAGGTCAGTAACCCGGTAGGGCCCATCGCCTATCCAGTGCTCTACCTCCGGCAAGAAACACACGACGCTGCACCTAAATGCATTTCGGGGAGAACCAGCTATCACGGAGTTTGATTGGCCTTTCACCCCTAACCACAGGTCATCCCCCAGGTTTTCAACCCTGGTGGGTTCGGTCCTCCACGACCTCTTACAGCCGCTTCAACCTGCCCATGGCTAGATCACTCCGCTTCGGGTCTAGAGCGTGCAACTCAACCGCCCTCTTCGGACTCGCTTTCGCTACGGCTCCCCCACACGGGTTAACCTCGCTACACACCGCTAACTCGCAGGCTCATTCTTCAAAAGGCACGCAGTCACGACCGCCAAGCAAGCTTGACGGCGACGCTCCCACGGCTTGTAGGCACACGGTTTCAGGTACTATTTCACTCCGCTCCCGCGGTACTTTTCACCATTCCCTCACGGTACTATCCGCTATCGGTCACCAGGGAATATTTAGGCTTAACGGGTGGTCCCGCCAGATTCACACGGGATTTCTCGGGCCCCGTGCTAC
>NZ_JBDJPF010000122.1:0-5388 GCF_054957865.1 Streptomyces xingningensis | reverse complement strand
AGGCGACAGCGCGGGTCGTGGATCACCTGCGGCCCGGAGGCCTCGCGTGCGACGCTCATGGGTTCACCTCGAACGCTCGGGCCATCTTCACCTGGTCGGGATCGGCCAGTGCGGCCCGGATCTCCTCGGAGCGGCCGTTCTCCAGGAAGTGCTCGACCTTGACCTCGATGAACACCGCGTTCGCGCGCACCGCGACCGGCCCCTCGGGGCCGCCGATGCGCCCGGTGGCCGTGCAGTAGATCTTGCGGTTGTGCACCGCGACGGCCTGGGCCTCCAGATACAGCACGGTGTCCACCGGCACCGGCTGGACATAGTCCGTCTCCAGCCGCCCGGTCACCGCGATCACCCGGGTCAGCCAGTTGAGCGAGCCCAGCGTCTCGTCCAGCGCCGTCGCCAGCACCCCGCCGTGCGCGAGGCCGGGGGCCCCCTGGTGCACCTGCTTGACCCGGAACTCGGCGGTGACACCGACCCCCTCGCCGGCCCGCACCTCGAGGTGCAGCCCGTGCGGGACTCCGCCGCCGCAGCCGAAGCAGTGTTCATAGTGCGACCCGATGCTCTCTCCGGGCGCCGGGGCTTCGGGGTGCCGCACCGGCGGTCCGGCGTCGGCCGGCGGTGTCAGCGCTGTCGTTCGTCCACTCACAGGGGCTGACCTTACCCGCGCCGAAGGCACCCGGTCCCCTCCGTGCCAAGCTTGAACGCATGCAGCCTTACGAAGAACGCCTGACCGCGCCCCGTTCCTGGTGGTTCATCGCGGTTCTCCTCGGGGTCGCCCTGGCGCTGGTCCTGCTGCCGCTGGGCCCGGTTCCGATGCTGGCCGGCCTCATCGGCGGCGGCGCCCTGGCCGCCGTCGCGGTCAGCTCGTACGGCTCCGCCCGGATCAGGGTCGTGGGGGGCGCGCTGGTCGCGGGCGACGCGAAGATCCCGGTCGAGGCGCTGGGGACGCCGGAGATCCTGGACGCCGAGGAGGCCCGCGCCTGGCGCACCCACAAGGCTGACACCCGTGCCTTTATGCTGCTGCGCGGTTATGTGCCCACGGCGGTGCGGATCGAGATCACGGACCCGGCCGACCCTACCCCTTATGTCTATCTCTCCACCCGCTCCCCCGAGCGCCTGGCCGCCGCCCTCGCGGCGGTGCGCGGCTAACCGGCCGCCTGCTCCCAGGGCACCTGCTTGGTGCGCAGATCCGCCCGCACCTTCGCGGCGAGCCGCTTGGTGTCCCGGCGGTTCATCACCGCACCGACCGCCGCGCCGACCATGAACGGGGTGAGGTTGGGCAGATTGCGGAAGGTCCGCTTGAGGATCTGCTGGCGCAGCTCGCGCTTCAGCTGCCCGCCGAGCGCCGCGTTGACGGTCATGGGGGCGGTGACATCGATGCCGCGCTCATCGGCCCAGGCGGCGAGGTAGGCGAAGGCCCGCTGCCGGGTGGACCCGGGTGCCCGCAGGCCGTAGACCTCGTGCAGCTCGGCGATCAGTTTGAACTCCACGGCCGCGATGCCGACGATCTCGGCCGCGAGCTCGGCGGGCATGGCGGGCGGCACCGGCAGCATCGCCGCGGCCCCGACCCCGGCGCCGACGGTGGACGTGCCGTACGCGGCACCGGCCACCAGCTTGTCGGCGATCTCCTCCGGGCCGAGGCCCGGGAACTGGGCCCGCAGGGTCGCGAGATCGCGCACCGGCACCCGTGGGGCGTTCGCGATGATCCGGTCGGTGACGGCGGTCAGGCCCGCCCGAGCCCCCCTGGCCCACTTCTGGGTGCGCCGGTACGACGCATGCGCGACCGCGGCCGCCTCGACGTCGCGGCCGACCTCAGCGGCGAGCGAGGCCGCAGGGCCTCGCTCGGCGTGTGTGCCGGCCACGTCGCCCGCTGCGGCCGGTACGGGCCGCATGGTGTCCTCGGCCGACCCGAAGGGCTCGGGCTGCCGGGAACGCCGCTTCCGGAACGGGTTCGAGCCTGCCATCGCAGACCCGCACCTCACTCGCAGTCGCGGCAGATCGGCTGACCGTTCTTCTCACCGGCCAGCTGGCTGCGGTGGTGCACGAGGAAGCAGCTCATGCACGTGAACTCGTCGGCCTGCCGGGGCAGCACCCGGACGGACAGTTCCTCATTGGAAAGGTCCGCGCCGGGCAGCTCCAGGCCTTCGACGGCCTCGAACTCATCGACGTCGACATTGGACGCCGACTTGTCGTTCCGCCGGGCCTTGAGTTCTTCGATGCTGTCGGAATCGACCTCATCGTCGGTCTTGCGTGGGGTGTCGTAATCCGTTGCCATGTCGCTCTCCCCCTCTGGGTGTCTGCGGTGTCTCCAGCGCACGTAACGCGTGAGAGGCCGGACTTGTGCCCGACCCGAGGCGGAGATTTTGCCTCACATCAAGGTCTGTTACTCAATCGACACCCAACCGCACACCTGAAGAGGTGATCGGATTGGGTGGCGAACGGGACCGTACACGGTCCGGATGCCGCATGCGGCAGCGCCATCTCCTGTACTTCCCGTGATCAAGACCCCCGGAAACCCCCATTTTCCAGGCGTTCCAACAACTTGTTCGATCACGGAGAGTAGATGGCCGGAAGTATGTGCATGTGATCGATCACACACAACGCCAGTGTCGTCCGGATCGGGAAAATTCCTCCCAAAGCGAACCCGCGCCGCGTATTGTCGCAGAATTCCAGGAGCCTGTCAGGTCGGCAGCACCACCCGCATGACCAGGCCACCACCCTCGCGCGGCCGCACGGTGATGCGCCCGCCGTGCGCCCGGGCCACCGAACGGACGATGGACAGCCCGAGGCCGACGCCCTTGTCACTGCCGGTGCGCTCGGTACGGAGCCGGCGGAAGGGCTCGAAGATGTTGTCCAGCTCGTACGCCGGGACGACCGGGCCGGTGTTCTCGACCACCAGCACCGCCTGGCCCGGCTGGGCCTCGGTGGTGACCTCGACCCAGCCGTCCGGGACGTTGTACCGCACGGCGTTCTGCACCAGATTCAGCGCGATCCGCTCCAGCAGCACCCCATTGCCCTGCACCACCGCCGGCTGCCGGGTGCCCCGCAGCTCCACGCCCTTGGCCTGCGCCTCGGCGTGGGCCTGGTCCACGGCCTGGGAGGCCACCTCCGCGATGTCCACCGGCTTGCGGTCCACGATCTCGTTGTCGCTGCGCGCCAGCAGCAGCAGCCCCTCCACCAGCTGTTCGCTGCGCTCATTGGTGGCCAGCAGCGTCTTGCCCAGCTGCTGGAGCTCGGGGGACGCGCCGGGGTCGGAGAGGTGCACCTCCAGCAGCGTGCGGTTGATCGCGAGTGGGGTGCGCAGCTCGTGCGAGGCATTGGCCACAAAGCGCTGCTGCGCGGTGAAGGCGCGCTCCAGCCGGTCGAGCATCTCGTCGAAGGTGTCCGACAGCTCCTTCAACTCGTCGTCCGGGCCGCCCAGTTCGATGCGCCGGGACAGGTCCGTACCGGCGACCCGGCGGGCGGTGCGGGTGATCTTGCCGAGCGGCGAGAGGACCCGGCCCGCCATGGCGTAGCCGAAGGCGAAGGCGATCACGGCGAGGCCCAGCAGGGCCAGCAGCGACTGCTTGAGCAGGCTGTTCAGCGCACCGGCGCGCTGGTGCTGCATGCACTTCAGGAGCTCGTCCTGGATGTTGCCGCCGCTCCGCAGGCCCTGGCAGGTGGTGTCATCGGGGACCCGCACCGTCGCGATCTGGAAGGGCAGGTCGCTGCCCTGCCGCAGCGCCTCCGCCGCCAGCAGATAGATGATCGTCAGCAGCAGGACGCCCGCCATCAGGAACATCCCGCCGTACAGCAGCGTCAGCCGTATCCGGATCGTGGGGCGCAGCCAGGGAAAGGGGCGTACGACCGGCTGGCGGGGGTCCCAGGCGGGTCTCGGCGGGATGGCCGCGACAGCCGGAGCCGGCTGCCGCGGCGGGGTGGGAGGCGCGGGGGGTGGGGTGGGCATGGCGGGTCAGATCCGGTATCCGGAGCCGGGGACGGTGACGATGACGGCCGGCTCGCCGAGCTTGCGGCGCAGTGTCATCACGGTGACACGGACCACATTGGTGAACGGGTCGGTGTTCTCGTCCCAGGCCTTCTCCAGCAGCTGCTCGGCGGAGACCACCGCGCCCTCGCTGCGCATCAGCACCTCCAGCACCGCGAACTCCTTGGGTGCCAGCTGCACCTCCCGGCCGTCGCGGAACACCTCGCGGCGGTTGGGATCGAGCCTGATGCCCGCGCGCTCCAGGACGGGCGGCAGGGCCACCGTCGTCCGCCGGCCCAGCGCCCGGACGCGCGCGGTGAGCTCGCTGAACGCGAAGGGCTTGGGGAGGTAGTCGTCGGCGCCGATCTCCAGTCCCTCCACCCGGTCGCTGACATCGCCGGAGGCGGTCAGCATCAGGACCCGGGTGGGCATGCCCAGCTCGACCACCTTGCGGCAGACGTCGTCGCCATGGACCAGGGGGAGGTCCCGGTCGAGGACGATGACGTCGTAGTCATTGACGGCGATGCGCTCCAGAGCGGCGGCTCCGTCGTACACGACGTCGACGGCCATGGCTTCCCGGCGCAGTCCGGTCGCGACGGCATCGGCGAGCAGCTGCTCGTCCTCGACGACGAGTACGCGCACGGCGCTTGTCCTTCCTCTTGGGCCCGTGGGCCGGCCTTCCGGGCCCGTGAGCATGCCTGATGGCCCCGAAGGGGCCACTCCATCCTGCCTCGAACCCCGATAAACCGGCGGTAAGGGGTTCTGGATGGCCGGGATGGGCAGGGATTCCGGATTACTCGCGGATCGCAGGTTTCCCCCCGGACGACGGTGGGGAAGACGTCTGCACACCCGCGATCACACTCCCTGTTACGGCCGCACGCCATGACCGGCGGCACTCCAGGGGCCACGCAAGTGATCGTTTCGCCGTGGCACACCCCCGTGCCATCGACCCACGACGAGGGGGCGCAGCACATGGACGCGTTCACCGCTGGCATTCTGCAGCGCATAGAGAACACTCGTACCGACCTCGACCGGGCCCGCCGCAGTGGCGACGACTTTCTCGCCGAAGTGGAACAGGCGGAGCTGGACGATCTGCACCGCCTGGCCGCGGAGCACGGCGTCGAGATCAGCGCCGCCTGATCCTTGACCACCGCGGACGCCGGGCGGGCTGGTTCCTCAGCCCGCCCGGCGTCCGGCCTGTTGCCGACCTCTTTAGCCGCGCCAGGCGCCCAGGGCCTCCAGGCGCTCCTGCAGCGGCTCGAAGAGCCCCGGCGGGGCCGCGACCGTCAGTTCGCCGGAGGCGGGCGCGCCCGGCCGGCCGCCGGTGTGGGCGCCCGCCTCGCGGGCGATCAGGGCTCCGGCCGCGAAGTCCCAGGGGTCCTCACCTGCTGGCTCGCAAAGTCGGGTGGGTGTGCGTAACCACGTATGAG